>JAFYET010000190.1 GCA_017544125.1 Ruminococcus sp.
ACCTTAATTATGCATTATGCATTTAATAAAACGTTGCAACCTCCTGCTTGGGGGGCGTTGTCATGGAAACATCTGTTACCTTGAGCACAGGCCCCTTGCCCTTGTAGAGCTTGTTCTTCTCAAAGGCTATGGTGCCTGTTACCTTTATCCAGTCACGGGCTTTGAGGGTGTTTACGCCCTTCCACTCGGCAGCCATGCCCATATACTGTATATCCTCGATGCAGCAGGTCATAACGTGCCTGCCCACCGCAAAGGTATTCTCGGGGAATGCCTTGTCAACAGCGACTATGCCCTTGAAGGTCATGGTCTTGCCGATGTACTTTTTGGGCTCTTCCATTATATCACGGTACCACAGCGCAAAATCCCTGTCCTCGAGGGCTATGCTGTCAGCATTCACATCAAATGGCAGCGGGTCTTCTATATCGTCATACTGCACCCTGCCGTCGGTGTATTCATAGGCTATGTTTATGCCACGGGATACGCCCCTGCATATCTTGTGCAGCTCCATCATATCAATGCTTTCCTGATAACGGTTGAAAACTATCAGCTCTGCGGTTTGCAGCTTGTCAACCACAAGGCTTCTTATATTTGCGTTGTAGCTTAAAAAGGTCGAGGCATCGGCTATGCATATCTCCTGATAAATGCCGTAGTCTGCGGGCAGGGCGTTGAAAAGCGATGCAAGCTGCCACATACCGTTATACTCTATAAGTATGCGCTGAGCGCCTGCCTCGTCGCAAAGGCGGCTGATATTTTCTTCCGTCAGCTCGCTCTCGTCCTCGATGACAGTTACTGTTACATCCTTTGAGGACATCTTTGCGGTGTCAAGCTCTTCCTCGCCCTCCTCGCAGAGGATAACGAGGGTGCGCTCGCCTGTGTTGAAGCGCTTGTCTTCAAGCGTCTGCTGTATGAACCTGGTCTTGCCTGCTTCAAGAAAGCCTGTGAACAGGTAGACGGGTACTCTTATCTCGGGCATTCCCTGCATATTTTATGCCTCCTCTACCCCGAAAAGCTCGGAAATAGCCTTTTCGTTTATCTTTGAGCCTATAACGCAAAGCCTGCCCGTAACGCCTGCCGAGCCTGTTCTGACATCAGGTGTGCCGGGTATGTAGTCATAGTGAATCCAGCTGCCGTCAGCGGCGGGAACTATGCCCTTTGCACGGAGTATTATGCCGTACTTCTCCTCGTTTTCAAGGGCTTCGAGGGCGGCTGTTATCTCTTCCTTGGTGAATTTCTTAGCGCTCTCGGCACCCCAGCTGGTGAACACATCATCAGCGTGGTGGTGGTGATGTTCATGATCATGGTCGTGGTCGTGACAGCCGCAGGTGCAGTCGGGACCGTGGTCGTGGTGGTGCTCGTGTTCATGGTCATGTTCGTGGTCATGGTGATGCTCATGCTCGTGCTCATGCTCATGTTCATGCTCGTGGTCATGATGATGCTCGTGCTCGTGCTCATGGTCATGGTGGTGATGATGATGCTCGTGCTCATCGTGCTCGCTCTGCTTTTTAGCCTCTGCAAGCAGCTCTGAAAGCTCATCATCGAGGGTGTTCTTCTGTGTCATGGCTTCTACTATCGCAGCACCGCTGAGCTCGTCCCAATCGGTGGTAACGATAGTTGCCTTGTCGTTGAGGGCACGCAGCCTGCTTACCGTATCATCGAGCTTATCCTGCGAAAGCCCCTTTGTGTGGCTCAGGATAAGGCAGCTGGCGTAGGTTATCTGGTTATCAAAAAACTCGCCGAAGTTCTTCTGATACATCTTGCACTTCTTGGCATCGACAACTGTTGTGAAGCCGTCAAGCTCAACGTCGTGGGCGTTGATGTTCTGCACTGCCCTTATAACGTCAGAGAGCTTGCCAACGCCCGAGGGCTCGATGAGAATCCTGTCGGGGTGGTACTGCTCAAGCACCTGCTCGAGTGCCTTGCCGAAGTCGCCCACCAGTGAGCAGCAGATACAGCCCGAGTTCATCTCGGTTATCTGCACGCCTGCCTCCTGCAAAAAGCCGCCGTCTATGCCTATCTCACCGAACTCGTTCTCTATCAGAACGAGCTGCTCGTTATTAAATCCGTCTGCAATGAGCTTTTTTATGAGTGTGGTCTTGCCTGCACCGAGAAAGCCCGAAAAAATGGTTATCTTTGTCATAAGTATCTTCCTTTCTGTGTTGAATAATTCCTACAAATGTTTATTATATCACTTTTCTGCCGATAAATCAAGGGGGAAATTGTGAATGGAAAAATCCATAAAAAGTGTAACGCTTCCACCTCCGAATGCGTCAATATAAGTGAAAGGGCGGTGAAGAAATGACCGACAGCGAAATAACCGAGCTTTTTAATAACAGAGACGAGCGTGCGCTGACTGCGTGCGAGGAAAGCTACGGCTCTCTGATAAAAAAGATAGCGCAGAATATCTTGGGCGACACAGGCGAGAGCGAAGAGGTGCAAAATGACACGCTGCTAAAGGCGTGGAACAGCATCCCACCCGACAGCCCCAAAAGCCTTGCTGCATATCTCAGCGTTATGGTGCGCAACATAGCGCTTGACAGATACCGCAAAAAAGCCGCCGCCAAGCGCTCTCACGACAGGCTTTCAGAGCCGCTTGACGAGATAGGCGAGCTGCTCCCCTCCTCGCAGGATCTTGAAAAGGAGACAGAGCAGCAGCTGTTCATTGACGCTGTCAATAGGTTTCTTTCCACACTCTCGCAGGACAAAAGAAGGCTTTTTATACGGCGCTATTTCTATCTTGACAGCATAAGCGATATATGCAAGATGTATTCACTCAGCGAGAGCAAGGTCAAGGTAACGCTTATGCGTACAAGAAAAAAGCTTGCCGAATATCTCAAAAAGGAGGATTTTTTATGAATGATAAAAACTTAAAAGCACTCGAGCTTATGTCAGGCATAGACGAGCAGTTTCTCACGGAAGAGAAGAGCATAAGAGTATCACACACAAGACCCAAAAGGCTTATAGCCATAGCGGCAGCGGCTGCGGCGCTGACGGCTGTTTTCACGATAGGCGCAGTTGCGGCAGTCAGGAGCAACATCATCTCAAACAAGGAAAACGTCGCCCACGAATATGATGACAGCGATGTAATGAGCGTAATTGAAAAGACCGAGCAGCAGCCCGCCTACTATCAGAACGAACACATCAGACTGACGGTAGACACCGTGCTTGCCGACAAATACTATGTAAAATGTACAGCCACATTACAGGCACTTGATGATGCGGGCAGAGGTTATTTAGAAAAGCTGCTCATTCTCCCCGAAGAGGTCGAGCTGATGACCGAAGACGAGTATTTAAGCTATGATTCGGGTCAGCAGATACCTTTTATGGAGGCTTTTGACAAAAGCGGCAGCCTGCTCTCATATATGAACGGCACAGCAGACCTTATGTACGGCAGGCAGGGCGAAAATGCCGAAATGACCTTCACATTCAGCGTGAACAAAAACCGCCTTGCGGGTAATGAGGATATTATCGTCAGGGCATTTGACCTCTCGACTATCACAAGCAAGAACATGGGTCTTGATGATATTCAGCCCGGTATCTTTGAGGGTATCGGCGATATTGAGATAAACGCCACAACCAACCTCAAAGACGTAACTCTCACAGCAGATGACGGCAGCAGCGTTTACTTCTCCGAGCTTGATATTCGCACAGACACCACCGCAGACGGAGTGGAAGACACCTTCGCCAACAACGCCGAGTCTGTCCTCACCTTCAAGGACGGCAGCACGCAGACCTTTAAGGTAGTTGACGTTACCTTCGGCGCACAACACTTTGATGTTGATAACATCGCAAGCTTCAGCTACAACGGCAATACCTACACCCCCGAAAACTGAACCCAAACAGCACAACGCCCCGAAACGGCATCATAACCGTTTCGGGGCGTATTCATATCCTTTTAGAAATACTTTAAAAGCTCTTCCCTTACGCTGTCAAGTCTGGGCTCGCTGAGACCGAAATCCATGCCCCTGAAGCTCCATGCGCTTCTTGAAATGCTGTATTTCTCAAACACCTTGTTTATAGCCTTGTACCATTTGAGGGTATCTTCGGGGGAAACTATATCTATGCAGCCGTACTCGCCGCAGTAGAGATCTGTGCCCTCAGCCTTAGCCTTCTCGATAGCCGAGCCGAACATCTTCTCAAAGTATTCCTCGTCAACGCCTGCCTCTTCAAAAGCCATACGCTCCTCGGGCTTGATAAGGTCTGTCCAGTAAGCGCCCTGATGTGTGAACTTCAGCGGGTCATAGCTATGGAAGTTATACACGACCTTGTCATCATAGGGCTTTTCAAGCGCCTGAACTGCCGATGCGTGGTTGTTCCAGTAGCTGCCGACGATTATTATAGTATCGGGGGCGTTCTTTCTTATCCTGCTGATACATTCCTTTATTACCTTGTTCCATACGGTGATGAACTTATCATCTGTAACTTCGTTAAGAAGCTCAAATGCAGCATCGTCGCTGTACTTGCCAAAGCGCTTTGCCATTTCTTCCCAGAGGGTATAGAACTTCTCCTGATAAGCCTCGCTCTCAAAGAAGCCGTGCTCGTCCTCGCTGTAATCATCGAAGGAGAAGCCCGCTGTCTTGTGAAGGTCAAGCACTATCTTAAGACCGTTGTTCTTTGCATAGTCTATTGCACGCTGAATGTGTGCATAGCCGTCTTCCTTGACAGAGCCGTCTTCATTCTCTAAGATGTTATAGTCAAATGGAAGCCTTACATGGTCGAGCCCCCATGACTTTATAGTCGCAAAATCCTCTTCCTTGATGAAATTATTGAGCCTGTCGTCGCTGTAATCGCACTGAGAGAGCCAGCCGCCCAGGTCAACTCCTCTGTAAAAGCCTTTTTCTTTAAGCATATTTTCTTCCTCCCGTATAATTATTCGTCAAAGGGTGTGAACTTTACCCACTCATACTCTGCTGTGAGGGGCAGGTTGCTGTCATCAAAGCTCTCGAGCCAGCCGTCAACGCCCTTGCCTGCCCAGACGTTAGCCATTATCTTGCTGGGTGTAGAGGGGAGGTTCTCGGTTGCGGAATATACCTCAACGCCGTCAACGAACCATACTATCTTATCCTTATGCCACTCAAAGGCGTAGGTGTGGAAATCCTCGGAAGCATCAAAGCCCAGGTCGTGCATATGCTCGTGGTTGCCCTTGCTGTCGGTGAAGTAGTTAAACTGCACCTTTGTTGTATCCTTGCCGAGTATCTCGATATCTATCTCGTCCCAGGGGTTATTATCTGAAGGACCTGTATAGGTGAACAGCGATGTTACAACGCCCTTGTTCTTTATAGCCTTTATGCTTGCCTCATATCTGCCGTAGCCGTAGAAATCCTTAGTTCTGAACTCGCCGCCCGAGTAGGGAATGCCCTTTTCCTCACGGGGGTCGTTGTCGATCACGAGCTGCATCTTGCCGTTTTCAAATGTGGTATTCTCAGACCTCCAGAAAACGTTGAACATCGAGCCGTTAGTCCAGCCGCTGGAGCACTCTGCAAATGAAGGCATACCCTCAGAGAAGTCTGCATACATACCCTCGTCTGTCTTATAAGATTTTGCTTCTGCTGCTGTGCTGTCTGCTGCCGATGCCGCTGCTGACGATGCGCCCGATGTGCTCTCAGCTGCCGACGAGCTGCCCGAATCACCGCACGATGTCATCATAAGTGCTGCAAGCACCAGCGAGAAAACAATACCCTTCTTGAACATAATAAATATCCTCCTTCAATAAGCCTGTCACGTCATTACATTTGTCTGTTCCATTGTATGTATTATATCACCTGCGGGCAGATAATAATATAAGAGTTTTCGCCTTTATATCAAATCTATAACACAAGATAAAAGTTAACATAATATCCATTTTGCGTTTTAAGAGCTATGCCGCCAATCAGCCGCAAAGCCGCTTAACACGCACACTTTCTTCATACATATAGCAAAATATCCTCTCACTTGGAGAGGATATTTCCCTTTCATATAATTCTATCAGGAATCAAAGCCTGTATACTCTGTCTTAGCTATCAATACCAGCCGCCCAGCTTGCCGTTATCGCCTATCTGCTGATTCGACAGGTTAACGTTGTAGTAGTCATCAGGCGAAGTCTCGCCGCTGTCGGTATAGATAGTGTTCCATGTGCCAACGCCTATAAAGTGTGCATCATTGTTAGCATTTGCGATATACTGACCGCCGATGAATGTTACAAGTATGCCCTTTCTGTAAAGCTGCATCAGGCGCACGGTACCGTCGGTATTATAAACGACCACCAGACCGAAGTTCGTGTTATTATCTGACAGATACTTCTTGCAGTTCTTAGATGAAGTATTGTAACTCATGGGGTTTACTCTTTTGCCCGTCTTCCACTCTTCACTGAAGGAATTATCAAGACAGCCCGCAATTACTCTGTCAAGGCTCTGTGAACCGCTCGATTTCCCGGGGTCAGTCTTATAAACATTCCAGCTGACGTTGGTGAATGCGCCGACTACCTCATACTGTCTGTCCTTAAGGCTCTTGCTGCCCTCCTGATCGAGATAGAGAACCTTATTGAAGCCTATTCTTTCATCTGCCTCGTTTAACAGTATGTTCTTTACCAGCGAAGCCTCGACCGAATTCTTTATCGTTCTTGCATCTGCAATAGCAGCCTGTATCTTTGCATCCTTGATATACTTGTATATAGAAGGTATAAGTATTGCCGCCAATGCACCTATGATAGCGATAACAACTATCAGCTCAACAAGTGTAAAGCCCTTTCTGTTTTTATTATTTTTCATAGGATCACCCCAATTTCTGATATTTGACTTGCCCTGCTGCCGCTGCTTTACGGTCACGGGCAATATCCTTCCCTTGATTATATTATATCACACTTTGCGAAATATTGCAAATATTTGAATTGTCCTCAAACGTTTGAAAACCTTAATATTTCGGAAAAATGTTATTTATGTTAAATAATGGAAAGAATATCTAAGAAAAAGCCACAGCTTTAAAACATTATCTTCCGCCTGTTTTCGGGCAAGGAAGCAAGCGGAAGTGAAAAAAGCTGTTATTTTCCTCACTGTATAATACATCGGACAGTACACACAATTGTTAAACCCCACTAAAACGTTTGAGTTCCTTAACATTTATTGTTAATGTTATATGAATTAAAAAACAGGAGACGTGAGCAGCACTCACATCTCCTGTTTCTTTCAGGCTGTTATTACTGAGCCTCAAACTGATCCTTGCCAACGCCGCACAGTTCGCAGGCAAAATCATCGGGCAGGTCTTCAAACTTGGTACCGGGGGCTATTCCCATATCGGGCGCACCCTTTTCCTCGTCATATTCCCAGCCGCAGACCGAGCAAGCATATACTGCCATTCTCCCACACCTCGCTTTCTTCTTTTAATTATAGTATATATACTGATGTGAATTTACTATATGAGCAGCTCTCTGAGCTCTGACACCGTATCTGCTATGACCTCTGCCCCGTGCTCTATGAGGAATTCCCTTCCCCTGAAGCCGTAGGAAACGCCTATACAGCCGATGCCGCTGTTTTTGGCGGTCATAACATCAACGTCCGAATCCCCTATATATATAGTATGCCCGGGGTCGGCACCAAGCGCCCTCATCACCTCGAGCACCGAGTCGGGGGCAGGCTTTTTTCTGATACCCTCACGCTCACCCACGCTTATATCAAAAAGCGAGCCGAAGTATTCCTCGCAAAGCGCCTTTACCGCATAGTCAGCTTTGTTTGACACAACTGCCGTGCGTATGCCATTTTCTCGAAGCTCAGCCACAAGCTCGGGTATGCCGTCATAGGGCTTTGTCTTATCCTTACAGTGCTTTGAGTAATAGGCTGTGAACGCCTCGTGCGTCCTGACTATATCCTCCTCACTGACACCGTCGGGGGTGGCACGTTCTATGAGCTTTCTTATGCCGTTGCCCACAAACAGCCTGACCTCGTCTCTGGTGCGCTGCGGGTAGCCCTGCGAAGCAAGCGCCGCATTCGCCGCATCAGCCAGGTCGTCAAGGGTATCAAGTATCGTTCCGTCTAAGTCAAATATCACACAATTATATTTCATGGTCTTCTCCGTTGGATGATTTTTTAATATGGTAAATTGGAATTTGCAGCCGAATGAAGCGCCGGGCAAACGAGAGAGTTTCCCTTTGCTGACAGAGCTCGGGCGGCAGCACCCGTCCCCGCAATCCCTTTTTGAGGAAAAGGGCTTGACCCTAAAACCTTTTTGTGTTTTTGTTCCTCCCGGCTTCCAATTCACCCTACAGCGCCTTTATCTTATCCTCCAGCACATAGGCAACTATCAGCCGCCTTGTGCCCATCATATCGCTTATGCTGTCAAACTGCTTTGCAGATGTTACGCTGTTATAGCGGTTATATACATATATCTTGCCGTATTTCTTCTCGAAGGCAACGGTATGCTGCCCTTTAAGAAAGAAAAGCATATCCTTGAAAGGGCTGCCTGTTTTCTCGGCTATCCAGAAGCCCAGCACGCCGCAGACCTTGTCGTTGTCAGCCAGATACTCGTCTGCCTGCGCCGCCGTGGTGAATGTCTTATAGGGGTAGGAATGAAAATCGTAGTAATACTTCACCTTTTTGGGCGAGGTGCCGAAATAGCCCGAGGGCAGCAGCTGGTGCATCTTATTGAGCTCAAATTCACGTATTATCTCAGGCAGCTGCGCTTCACGCCCTGTGAGCAGCATGGTGTTGGCAACTGCAATAAGCTCGCAGCCGCACCACTCCAGCGAATGTGTGCCGTAGACGAGCTTTTTTATATGGTCGCCCCCCTGCCCGTGGAGCATCTTGCCCTCAAGCCCCACAAAAGCCGCCTTGTTCGCCTCATAATTGCGCTCGGCTCTCTCTATCCTGCCACGCCGCAGCCCTTTGTACTGCTCGGGCTTGGTTATCCACTTTTTCATAGGCGATTATCCTTTCAGATACAGGTCTTGCCATAGGTTTCTTTTCTCTATTATATCACAGCAGGCGACAAAAATCAATCAGTTTCAAAGGTTACAGATTGGTTACAACAGTAACAGATATATTACGACATTTTTACCATATACTGGCATTTTTAACGTTATACTGCACTAAATTTGTACAAATTCTTTAGTTATCTTGTCACTATCGAGGAAAAATCCGCCAAAATGTTTACACAGCGGTTAAAATGTGTTATACTCGTTTATGTAAGAAAAAGAAACAAACACCGTTCCCCGGGCACATTTTCAGCGCTTCGGGGCAAAGAACAAAAGAGAGGATATGATATTTTTATGAAAGAAAGAACGGTAGTCCGAACGTCGCTCTCGATAGCGACAGCATTAGTTATTTCATTATCGACCATTACTTTTGCAAGCGCAGACAACAGCATAACGGGTGACACACCCACAGCAGCAGTCACCGCCTGCAAGAGCCACAGCTTCGGCACAGCTGTTATAACAAAGGCCGCCACGCTTAAAAGCGAGGGAGAGAGAAAATACACCTGCGCTGAGTGCGGAGCTGTTAAGACAGAATCAACAGCAAAGCTCATTGACATAAAGAATGCCGTTATCACAAACGTATCGTCAAGATGCACCTACACCGGCAAGACGATACTGCCAAAGCCCGTTGTTACCATTGGCAGCAAGGAGCTTGTGCCGGGTAAAGATTACACAGTCACCTACGGCGCAAACCTAAAGCCCGGCAAGGGTCTTGTAGTAATAAGCGGCAAGGGTAGCTACGACGGCAGCGTTACAAAGACATTCATCATACTCCCTGCAAAGGGCAATATAAGCAAGGTAACATCTTCAAAGGCAGCCACAGCCACTGTAAAGATAAAGAAAGTTACAGGCGCTGACGGTTACAGGATAGCATACAGCAAGAACAAGAACTTCAAAAAAGGCACCGTCAAGTATGTTACAGTAAAGGCAAGCAAGCTCACCGCTACTATCAAAAAGCTGACAGGCGGCAAGGTCTATTACTTCAAGGTGCAGGCTTACAAGACGGTAAGCGGCAAGAAGTTCTACGGCAAGTTCAGCAAGGTAAAGAAGATAAAGATAAAGCAGACCGCATCACAGCAACGTGCTGCAAAGATAAAGAAGGTATGTGACTACGGCGTTGCCAATGCAGGCGGTGCATATGTATACTGCGGCTCTTCATTCAGGGCGACCGACTGCTCAGGGCTCACAATGCAGTGCTTTGCGCAGGCAGGCATAAGCCTTCCCCACAACGCAGCCGCTCAGGCAGCCTACGGCAAGCCCGTAAGCTACAGCAATATGCAGGCAGGCGACCTTATAATCTGCTGCGGCTACGGTCATGCAGCGCTCTATATAGGCAACGGGAAGTTCGTTCACGCTTCCAATCCCTCAAAGGGCATCACGATTGAGCCCGTAAGCCAGCTGCAATACTACGGCATAAACACTATAAGAAGACTTATATAAAAATCACAGAGGTATCACCTGCGGGCGGTACCTCTGATTGTTTTATTGATGTATGATGGAGTTGGATAAATTGGAATTTGTAGAGCTTTGCACCGCTGGCGGAACCCCTCCACCACCGCCGCTCTGCGAGCGTCGGCGGTCCCCCTCCCCTTGGCAGGGGAGGCTTGTTGGTGCGGTTGAGGCGCATTTACTTTCCCTTAGCTGATGATTAAGCCTCCCCTGAAAGGGGAGGTGTCACCAATGCCCGTTGGGCATTGGTGACGGAGGGGTTCCACAACTTCCAATTTGCCTTCCCTTTTCAACAGCGCTTTGTCAGGCGAATAACCATAATGTAAATAACACAAATATGTTTATTTATTGCAATTTAACAAAATCTATTGCAATTTGACTCGGAATATGGTATAATATTTCAAATAGACCTGTTCGGTTTGAACGAAAGGAGGCGGAGAAATGGACAGCACTGAGCTGCAGTTTCTGACGGAGTTTATAGAACAGATAAACAACGGCGCAGATATCAAAACACTTATCGACAGATATTCGGAAATGCTTGAAAACTACGGCAGCAGAGAAGCACTCAGGCTGAAAGAAAGCATTCTCTGCCTTATACATGAGCTTGATGAGCTGAGAATGCGCGCGCAGGCTTCCCTCGCCGCCGCTGAGGACAGGCTCACCGGACAGGAAAAGCAGGAGCTTGCAAAGGTAAAGGGGCTTATGGACAACAACCTCTTCACCTACTATTTCCAGCCGATAGTAAGGGCTGACAGCGGCGAGATCTATTCCTACGAGGCACTTATGCGCTCGGGGGATATACAGGGCATTACCCCCTTCCACATACTTAAATATGCGGCGTTTATGGACAGGCTCGCAGAGATAGAGCAGTATACATTCTCTAATATGCTGAGGTATATAAGCGAACACAGGGCGCTGTTTGCTGACAGACCCGTGTTTATAAACAGTATACCCAGCGTGCGCATACACCCCGAGGCAGAGCATGAGATAGAGCAGAAGTTAGCAGAGCTTTCGGATATAGTCGTGGTCGAGATGACCGAGCAGTCGGAGTTCTCCGACAAGGACCTTGAATATATAAAGGATAAGTTTTCACGCCTGGGCGTGCGCATAGCCATAGATGACTACGGCACGGGCTATTCAAACATCAGCAACCTTTTAAGATACACCCCCAATTTCGTAAAGATCGACCGCTCGCTGCTGACGGGCATACAGGATAACCCCAACAAAAAGCACTTTGTACGTGAGATAATAGACTTCTGCCACTCAAACGGCATCATGGCGCTTGCTGAGGGCGTTGAGAACCAGCAGGAGCTCAAAACTGTAATAATGCTCGGCGTTGACCTTTTGCAGGGCTATTACCTTGCGTACCCCTCGCCCGAGGTCATAGATGCGATACCCTACGATATACGCTCTGAGATACGTGTTTACCGTGAGGAAAGAGACCACGGCAGGCGGCTCAAGATGTATAACGCCTCATCGGGTGAGCGTGTTTCACTTGAAAAGCTGCTCAGGGAGGGCTACAGCCGCATAGTCATAGGCAGAGACTACACCACGGGCACCGTTACGGTGGCGGGTGCGCCTTACCTTGATACGAATATACACATCGAGGTTTCGGAGGGCTTCTGCGGAAGGGTCGAGATCAACAACGCACACCTTTCAAACGACGTTCACCGCCCCTGCATAGATATAAGCGACAAATGCCGCTGCACGCTGTTTATTGACGGCGACAACAGGCTTGAAAACAGCGGCATAAGAGTTCACGAGAGGGCAGAGTTGCGTGTCGAGGGCATGGGGCTTTTAGAGATATTCCTCGGCAATGCCGATTACTACGGCATAGGCAACGATATAACCTCACGCCACGGCAAGCTGCACTTTGAACACAATGCCCTTATCAGGGTGAAATCATCAAGCCATTCGGGCGTATGCATAGGCTCGGGGCTGGGCGGTCCAATAGTTATACGCAGCGGCGAATACGACCTTGAAGCCCACGGCAACAACGGCGTGTGCTTAGGCGCTATCGACGGCGATGTTGATACTGACATTTATAACTGCGACTTCGGTGCAAGGGCAGCAGGTGCGTGCAGCTCGGTAATAGGGTCGTTGAACGGCAGCGCAAAGGTGCGCATATCGGCTTCGAGCATACGTGTTTACGGTTACAGCCGAAAGCTCGCAGCGATAGGGTCACTCAGAGGGGCTGCTGATGTCGGCTTTGAGAATGCAAGCATAAACATACACGCCAGCGGCACTGTTATGACAGCCTGCGGCTCGCTCTACAACGACTCATCGGTAAAGGTAGAGAGCTGCACCTTCCGTGCAAAGGGCGACGGTATGCAGGCGCTGCTGATAGGCGGTATAGAGGGCAGGAGCAGATTTGCGGTAACAAACGCCGATGTAGGTCTGGAGCTAACCTCGGAGCTTGGGGTATGCACCTATGCCGATGATGAGGATATAGTAATAAACGGCGGCAGCATAAATCTGGCATTTGAGGGCAAGCATTACGACAGAGTGATAAACAAACGGCAATTATAATATATTAAACGAAACGGCAGGTCTTAGACCTGCTGTTTTTTTATTATAAGGATACGAAAAGCGTCTTCGGTTCTGTTTCGGGGCTAACACACATATACTGTTTTGTCAAGGGGGTGCGTTATAGAAATTTTTGGCGGATATTTATGCAGCATAAACAAAATATTTTAAAT
>JAFYET010000191.1 GCA_017544125.1 Ruminococcus sp.
ACCTTGTTGCCGCAGTAGTAGCCCTTGTACTTGGGGTTCTGGATTATGCCGTTTATGGTGTTGTGGTGTATCTGGGTGCCGTTGCGCCCACGGTAGCCCTTTTCAAAAAGTATCCTCTCGATCTTGCGTGAGCTGTACTGCCCTGTCGAGTAAAGCTCAAATATCATGCGCACCATTTCGGCTTCCTCCTCGTCTATGACAAGGTGGCAATCGTCCTTTTTGTAGCCGTAGATGCGGTTGTTGCCCAGCACATTGCCGCTCTCGATAGCCCTCTTGTGACCCCAGCGCACACGCTCGGAGAGCTTTCGCACCTCGTCCGCCGCAATACTGGACATAATAGTCAGCCGCAGCTCCGAGTCGGTGTCGATAGTGCAGATGTTGTCGTTCTGAAAGAACACGCCCACGCCTGCACGCAGCAGCTCACGGGTATAGGTCAGGCTGTCGATAGTGTTTCTTGCAAAACGGCTGACCTCCTTGGTAAGCACCAGATCGAAAACGCCTGCTTTGCCGTCGTCGATCATGCGCATGAAGTTCGCCCTGTTCTCCGCAGCCTCGCCCCTCACACGGTCAACATAGCCCTCCACATAGGTCCAGTGGGGGTTGTTTTTTATCATATCGGTGAAGAACATTATCTGGTTCTCCACCGAGTTTTCCTGTTCCTCACGGGTGGTGGAGACTCGGGCGTAAAAGGTCACCTTGATGTCAAGGTCGAAGATAGTTTTGCGCTCGAGCTTCATTTTGTTTGCAGCGGTGTAGATGTCCATTTTGTCACCTCGGTTTAATCACTAAGCTTTCTAAATTCATCAAGCCTCAGTTCACGTTTCAATTCTTCTTCGGTCGGCAAATAGGTTAAATATTTTGAAGCAAATATCTGATTATTTCTTTCTGGCAAAGTATATTTCACAACCGCATCATTTTTCTCGGCACAAAGCACTATTCCGATTGGCGGATTGTCACCCTCGTTCATCAGTTCTCTTGTGTAGTAGTTGACATACATCTGCATCTGCCCTAAATCCTGATGAGTTAGCTTATCTGTTTTTAAGTCAAACAACACAAAGCATTTAAGAATATAGTTATAGAACACAAGGTCGATAAAGAAGTCTTGTCCATCAAGAGTAAATCTTTTCTGCCTTGATACAAAGGAAAAACCGCGCCCAAGCTCCAGAAGAAATTGCTGCAGATGGTCGATAAGCGCTTGCTCCAGATCATTCTCATACACATGGGTGTCCGGCTTTATCTGCAGAAATTCCATAATGTATGGGTCTTTTATTGCAAGCTCATATTCAGGTTTAGGCTCACTGGTCAGTATCTCAGCCGCCACGGATTCCTTTTCCTTGCTTGCAAGAAGTCTTTGATAATACATAGTATTTATCTGTCGTTCAAGCTGACGAACGCTCCATGCTGACTTTGCACATTCAGATGTATAAAAATCCCGTGCAGTTTTGTCAGTTATACGAATAAGCAGCCTATAATGAGACCAGCTCAATTCGGGACACAGTGTGTCCCGAATTGGATAAGTCAGGTAGAACTTGCGCATTTTACGCAGGCTGCTTTCATCAAAGCCTTTTCCGAATTCAGAAGTAAGTCTTTCGGAAAGATATTTCATAAGGCTTTTGCCATAGTCTGCCCTTTCGTTCTCACCACAGGCTTTGTATATCTGTTCTCCGATCTCCCAATAGGCAATAACCATAGCTGCGTTAACAGCGGTATACACTTTGTTCTGTGCAGTTATTACGAATGAACGTATGGAATCATATACGATCTCCGGTTTATTTGCTGTATGTTCTATCTGATTATCCATAATACACACCTCCAATGTTTTGTAAATGGCAATGATGATTTATCCATACCAATATTATTTTAGCATAGACTGTACAGAATGTCAAGACTTGATTTTACAGTACGAAAATGAAATAATAGGAGACAACAAAGGGGTGTGAGCAAAAATGAGCCAAGACGATAATTCTCGCAAAATTGATACTGATCTTGAAGCTGAATTGAAGCGCCTGCGTCAGGCATTAGATGATGCCGAAAAAAGCAGGCTATCGGGTGAGCCGATGGTCTCCCTTGACGAAGCGAGAGCTATGCTAAATGAAAAGTTTAAGGATTTCAAAATATAAACTCAAAGCCGCTGACCCACCGATCAGCGGCCTTTTTGTCTTTACGCC
>JAFYET010000192.1 GCA_017544125.1 Ruminococcus sp.
GGGCTTGAAACGCTGGGCGAGGGGAGCGAGCGGTGCTTTGCCTGCTTCAGGCTGCGTCTGGAGAGGGCGGCGGCTTATGCCAAGGAGCATGGGCTTGATTACTTCACTACAACGCTTTCTATCTCGCCTTACAAGAACGCACAGGCGCTTTATGACATATCAAAGGACATAAGCGAGAAATACGGTGTGGCGTTTCTGCCGTCTGACTTCAAGAAAAGAAACGGCTATAAGCGCTCGATAGAGCTTTCACACGAATATGACCTCTACAGGCAGGACTACTGCGGCTGTGTATTCTCAAAGAGAGAGGCAGACCTCAGAAAACAACAAAAGGAGCAGGAAAATGGCTAAAAAGGAAAAGGACGTAAAGACAAACGCTATGCGCATACTTGACAAAGCAGGCGTTGCATACAAGGTGAATACCTACGAGTGTGAGGACTTTATCGACGGGGTGCATATTGCCGATATGCTGGGGCAGAGCAGGGATATGTCATTCAAGACCCTTGCAGGCAAGGGCAAGGACAATGAGATATGCGTGTTCGTGATACCCGTTGAGAAAGAGCTTGACCTGAAAGCCGCTGCAAGGGCGGCAGGCAAGAAAAGCGTCGAGCTTCTGCACGTAAAGGACATAAACGCTGCCACAGGCTACATAAGGGGCGGTGTGTCGCCCATCGGCATGAAAAAGCTCTTTCTTACGGTGATAGATGAGAGCGTGCTTTCTTTTGATGAGGTGATAATCAGCGGCGGGCGGTTAGGCTCGCAGATATTCTTATCGCCTAAAGACCTGATAGCCGTCACAAAGGCAAAAACAGACAAAATAACGGTATGATACATAAAGCCTTGCTTTCTTATAATGAGAGCAGGGCTTTTATAGCTATGCAGCTAATTGTCGCTTCGCAGGCGACCACTTCATCATAAAAGTATGCTATTATGTATACAGAGCAGGGGAGAGACCGCTGCGGAATGATGAAAGGAAGATGTATCATGAAAAAGAACTTGACGGAAATGGTATTTATTTTGGACAGAAGCGGTTCGATGTCGGGGCTGGAGAGCGACACCATAGGCGGCTTCAACTCGATGATAGAGAAGCAGAAAACGCAGGAGGGCGAGGCTTATGTGTCGGTGGTGCTGTTTGATGACAGGGACGAGGTGCTCTATGACAGAGTAAAGCTCACAGAGATAAGGCAGATGACTAAGGAAGACTACTTCGTGCGTGGCTGCACAGCACTCTATGATGCGGTGGGCGGTGCTATAAAGCACATAGCTAACATTCACAAATACGCCAGGGAAGAGGATGTGCCCGAGCACACAGTATTTGTGATAACCACCGACGGCATGGAAAATGCCTCACGCTGCTTCACGCAGGAGGGGTTAAAGAAGCTCATAGAGCAGCAGAAAGAAAAGCACGGCTGGGAGTTTATCTTCATAGGTGCGAACATCGACTCGGTAACGACGGCAAGGAGCGTTGGCATATCCGAGGATATGGCGTGCGACTACGAAGCCACAGAAATGGGCACAAGAATGATGTTTGCGGCAATGGCTGAGCCTATCATGCAGATACGTGCAGGCAAGAAAGCCACAGGCGGCTGGAAGAAGAAGCTGCAAAAATAATATCAATAAACAAAGGCGGCTCGCTTGCTTATGCAGGCGGGTCGGCTTTTTTGTGCATTTTTGTCTTGACAAAAAGGGCAAAATATAGTAAAATAAATTTGTATGCGAAATTGCAAATACAGACGCATCTGCATACTATATCATTATAAAGGAGCTGAAGACATGGACGACGTGAGTCGATTGCGGGATAGGTCTATCCACATATGGATAAGTGCGTCCATGTGCGGATATACCTGCTCGTGAATATTTTTTCACGAAAGGGTGATCGTTTTTGAAAGAAGAGATACTGGAGCTTTTAAGCTCTAAGGACGTAAAGAAGATAAAAGAGCTCTTTGTCAATATGAATGAAGCGGATATCGCAGATATACTCAGGTATTACTACGAGAACTCCGAGAATGACAAGACAGAACTGCCCCTGCTTTTCAGGCTGCTGCCAAAGGACGCTGCGGCTGACGTTTTCTCCTATATGGAAAGCGATATGCAGATGACGCTGATAAACGCCTTCTCCGATAAGGAGCTTGAGGCGGTGTTTGATGACCTGTTCATAGATGATACCGTTGATATCATCGAGGAGATGCCGGCAAATGTCGTTGCCCGTATCTTAAAGTCAACAGATAACGAGACCAGAAAGCAGATAAATCAGATACTCAAATACCCCAAGGACTCGGCAGGCTCTATAATGACCACCGAGTATGTATACCTGACCAAGGATATGACAGTGGCTGAGGGCTTACGAAAGATAAGAGAGCTGGGCGTTGTCAAGGAGACGGTATATACCCTCTATGTTACCGAATCAAGAAAGCTCATCGGCGTTTTGTCGGTGCTTGACCTGCTCACATCTGATGATGATGAGAGGATAGAGGAGATAATGGATACAAACGTTATCTCGGTAGATACCCTCGAGGACAGAGAGCTTGTTGCAAGGCAGTTCTCGAAATACGACTTTCTCGCACTTCCTGTTGTTGATAAGGAAAACAGGATAGTCGGCATCATAACCTTCGATGACGTGATGGACGTTATCGAGGACGAGGTCACTGAGGACTTCTCGAAGATGGCTGCCGTAGCCCCCGCCGAAGATGAATACTTCAAGACGAGCGTGTTCACTCATGCCAAGAACAGGATAATGTGGCTGCTCATACTCATGCTTTCGGCAACGCTTACGGGAACTATCATCACCAAGTACGAAGCGGCGTTTGCGGCTGTTCCGCTGCTGGTGTCGTTCATACCCATGCTTACGGGTACGGGAGGAAACTGCGGCTCGCAGACCTCGACTATGGTAATACGTGGTATGTCGGTAGGGGAGATACACCTTAAGGATTTCTTCAAGGTGGTGTTCAAGGAATTCCGCATAGCCTTGATAGTAAGCTCGATACTTGCGATAGTCAACGGCGTAAGGATATATATAACCTACACATATTTTGTCGAGTCGAGCTCCGACCCGTTCAAGATGTCGATATGCGTCAGCGGGGCAATAATTTGTACAGTTATCATGTCAAAGCTGATAGGCTGTATGCTGCCCATGCTCGCAAAAAAATGTAAGCTCGACCCCGCAATCATGGCGGCACCGCTCATCACAACTATCGTTGACACGGCAACGACTTTTGTGTTCTTCAACATCGCAATGCTGGTGTTCGGGCTGAGAGTATAGTTTAATAGAGCTGCCCTGCGGCGGCTCTTTTTTATAAAGGATGGTTTTTTATGGATCTAACATCATTAAGAGCGCAGATAAATGAAACGGACAAGCAGATAGAGGCGCTGTTTGAAAAGCGCATGGGGCTTTGTATGGACGTGGCAGAATATAAGCTGCAAAACGGCATCGAGGTCTTTCAGTCGGGCAGAGAGAGGGAGATAATCGAGCGTGTGCGCTCGGATATGCCGGGTTGGCTCGAAAACTCGGGCGAGGTGCTTTTTACAACGCTTATGGATATATCAAAGAGCCTGCAGTATCAGCGCTTTTTTGCAAACAGCGATGTAGACTGTAAGCCGCTCGACCTGAACGCCCCCGCAAAGGTGGCAGTGCCGGGAACGGCAGGCTCATACTCAGAAGAAGCGGCGCAGAAGCTGCTGCCAAAGGGCATAAAGACCTTCTTTGCTGACTTTGAGGACGTTATAAGAAAGGTCATGAACGGCGAGATGGATTTTGGCATACTGCCGATACAGAACTCCACCGCAGGCAGCGTTTCACGCACCTATGAGCTTATGAAAAAGTATGACCTGAAGATATGCGCCTCGACTAAGGTCAGGATAGACCACTGCCTTGCTGCAAAGGCAGGCACCTCGCTTTCAGATGTGAGCATAGTTTACTCACACACCCAGGCGCTTATGCAGTGCTCGGAGTTTTTGGCGGCAAATAAGCTCAAATTCCACGAGCATTTCAACACCGCCCTTGCTGCTGACAAGGTAGTAGAGAGCAGCGAGCCGATAGCAGCTATATGCTCACGCAGGTGCGCTAAAGATAAGGGGCTTGAAATCCTCGCAGAGAATATCGCAAACGCAAATGACAACTTCACACGCTTTATACTCATTTCAAGAGAGGCGCTTTGCCCCGATGATGCTGACACTATATCGGTGAGCCTGACGCTGCCGCATACACGCTCGGCACTTTACAGAATGCTCACTAAATTCTCGGTGGCAGGGCTCAACCTCACGATGATAGAGTCAAAGCCCATAGCCAATTCTGATTTTGACGTTGTGTTCTATCTCGATTTTGAGGGGAGCATAAAGACCCCCGAGGTGGCAAAGCTGCTGACAGAGCTTGAAAACGAGCTGGCGTTTTTCAGATTCCTCGGAAACTATAAGGAGATAGTATGATGATGCGCATAGGTCACGGATATGATGTACAC
>JAFYET010000193.1 GCA_017544125.1 Ruminococcus sp.
AGGGCAAGCTTGAAAAGGCACGTCAGCAGAAGACCTGGCTGCTCTCGGGCTCGGCGGTGTTCGGGGCATTCATGGCGGTATTCGGGCTGGCGACGACGCTTATAATACCGATAGTTTTCGGCAAGCTCAGCGACGGTGCAGTTGAGATATGCCGTGAAATGGTGATAATGATGTCGCTCTTTATGCCCGTATGGGTATACATGAACTCGCAGATGGCGGTAGCCCGTGCTGGCGGCGACACGGCAATGGGGGCTATGACCGACTCGGTGATAACCATATTCGTAATGCTGCCGATGCTGTTCATACTGGGCTTTGCAACGAACATCGGGCCTGTTATGATGTACATGGGCTTAAAGCTGCTTGACCTTGTAAAGGTAGTGGTATTCCACATATGGCTCAAAAAGGAGCGGTGGCTCAAAAACCTTGCAGCGAAACCGTCTGCATAAAAGGAGAACCTATGAAAGAGCTTTTGAAAGTAATAATATCATTTGTATTTCTGATATGGTTCATAGCGTCAATAGGATTTATGATATACTCGGCAAAGAGCGGGGGCAAGGGGTGGCTTGTGCCTGTGCTGCTGGGGCAGTTTCTGTTTGTATTCGGCGCACTTGCGTTTTTCATCACTTTAAGCGAGCGCAGGAAAGGCTGGTGGGCAGGGGCGCTTGGAATGTTCACAGGCGCAGCAGCGGCGGTAACAGGGGCAGTATACCACATAGGCAGCGACAGCGTAAAAGACACGCTGATGGCGCTGATACCCGTATTCTTGGGCATTGCCATGACGGTAGGCGGGCTTTGCGGAATGCTTGTTACCATGCGTAACCACACAAAAGGGCTTGCACGCTACACAAGACGAATCGAGGGCAGGTGCATAGAGCTAAAGACCACCCGTGGCAAGAGCACAACCCTTTACAGCCCCGTATACGAGATAACCCTTGACGGAAAGCCTCTGCGCCTTGAAAACGACGTATACAGCGCAATGGACATACCGAAGGTAGGCGAGGTACGTGAGCTTTTCATTGACGAGAACGACCTGACTGGTTACACCGAGCCGAGAGTTGACGGAAAGATAAGGGCGTTTATGCTGTTTATAACCGGGGCGTTTTTTATCGGCGGTATTATCGTTGTGGCGGCGAGCATTGTGCGATTCAGGTAACAGGTACCTGTTACCTAAAAAGATGACCGACAGGGAATTTCCCTGCCGGTCATTTTTTATCCTATAATGCGCTGTGCGGCATCGAATTTACTGATGCCCTCGCTTTTGGCAATGTCTTCAAGCCTTGCCTGCGCCTGCTCCTCGCTAAGCTGCTCACGCTCTATGAGCTGCCACACTGCACGGTTTATCATACGCAGCTGGCGTATCTTCTCGTCAAAGGTCAGGTTCTTGCGGTCAGCGTTTCTTACCCTCTCGCAGCCGGCTTTGAGCCAGTCGAGAGAATAGAGCAGCATCTGCCGTGACGGGGTGAGCGGTATTAGGTAAACACCGCTTGACTTTACAAGCTCAAACAGCCTGTCATAGCTCTCGACCGATGTGAACACTGCCGTGCAGGTGCCTGACTTTGCAAGCGCCTGGGTCATTTTCGCAAGGCTGCCCTCGTCGGGGGCGGACATTCTTATGAATATAACAACCAACGGCTGGCCGATAGCAAGCCGTATTGCTTCACTTATGCTCTCGGCTGTGCAGGGGTCGGTAAAATCATTTTCAAGCAGTATCTGTTTGAGGCTTTCGGTAAATTTTCGATAACCTGAAACTATCAGGCTGCTGTATACCGGTCTTTCCGATCTCATCTGCACTCCTCCCGCAAAGCCTTAGCCCTCGTCGAATTCACTTACCAGCGAGGAAACTGTCTGCTTTGCATCACCGTAGATCATAACTGTGTTATCGTTTGTGAACAGCGGGTTCTCAACACCTGAGAAGCCTGTACCCTTACCACGCTTTAATACGAATACTGTTCTTGCCTCGAAAGCGTTGATGATAGGCATACCGTAAAGCGGTGAGCTCTCGTCGTCGATAGCCGAGGGGTTAACAACGTCGTTAGCGCCGATAACGATAGCAACGTCTGTGTTGGACATCTGCGGGTTCATCTCGTCAGCAGTCTTGAGCTGCTCATAGGGAACGTTTGCCTCAGCAAGAAGAACGTTCATATGGCCGGGCATTCTGCCTGCAACGGGGTGAATAGCGAAGGAAACCTCTGCGCCGTTCTCTTCGAGCTTATCGCAAAGCTCCTTAACTGCGTGCTGTGCCTGAGCAACAGCCATACCGTAGCCGGGTATGAATACAACGCTTGAAGCAGCCTCGAGAATGAGGTAAGCATCTTCAACAGACATAGCCTTGGGCTCTTTATGCTCGCCTGCAGCACCCTTCTTGGCAGCAGCACCGAAGGAACCGAATAGAAGAGCATAGAGCTTTCTGTTCATAGCCTTGCACATGATAAGTGTAAGGATAAGACCCGATGTACCAACGAGACAGCCCGAAACAACGAGCACCGAGTTGGATATGGAAAGACCTGCGAATGCTGCTGCAAGACCAGAGAAAGCGTTGAGCAGCGAGATGATAACAGGCATATCGCCGCCGCCGATAGCAACGACCATTGTAAGACCTAAGATAAGGTATGCAGCTGTTACGATTATAACGCCGATATCGCCGAGCTGTGAATCAACTGTGCCTGCAATGCTGAGTGCGTAGAGCGCAACGCCGCCAAGACCCACAAGAGCAAGTATAGCGTTTACTGCGTTCTTGCCGGGGATCGAGATATTCTTCTTGAACATCTTGCCGGAGAGCTTGCCCCATGCAACTACCGAGCCTGTAAAGGCGATAGCACCTATAGCAATAGTAAGACCTAAAGCGATAGATGAGAATGTGTTGATGCTCTTATCAGTCATATACTGTGTAAGAGCTACAAGCAGTGACGAAAGACCGCCGAAGCCGTTAAAAAGTGCAACGAGCTGAGGCATACCGGTCATCTCGACCTTCTTTGACCATATCGCACCGATGATGCCGCCGAGGGCGATGGCAGCTATTGCCCAGATATAGGCGTTGCCCATAACGCCTTCAGTAATAGTGTCAGTTACGTTCTTCTCCAGAAATACGGTAACTACTGCGATAAGCATACCGAGAGACGAGAGCTTGTTGCCCTTTCTTGCGGTATCTGCCTTACCGAGCAGCTTTATACCTCGGATAAAAAGCACCGACGATACCATATAAAGTATGGTGGTGAGCACCACACTTACCTTTTCATAGCTCACTTTTTATCCCCCTTTTTCTTGAACATCTCAAGCATTCTGTCTGTTACCATATAGCCGCCGATAACGTTGATAGTTGCCAGCAGTATAGCGACGAAGCCGCATATATTGGATACCATGCCGTCTGTGCCGAGTGCTGCGGCAGTTGCCGAGATAGCACCTACTATTGTAATGCCGGATATTGCGTTCGTTCCCGACATAAGGGGAGTATGCAGCTGCGAGGGAACCTTTGAGATAAGCTCAACGCCCAGGAAGCCGGCAATGATAAATACGAACACCAGCAGTAAGATTTCACCTGTTGCCATATATTCTTCTCCTTCTTATTACTTAAATCTCTCGTGGATTATCTGACCATTCTGTGTGAGCAGGCAGCCCTTCATTATCTCGTCCTCGAGCTTAACATCAAGCTCCTTAGTCTCCTTATTATAGAAGTGTGTAAGGAATGCTGTGAAGTTACCCGAGAGCATCTTTGAAGCATCAAAGGGGACCTGACGCTCGAGCATATCACCTGACATGATGATAACGCCGTTGTCGGTAACAACTTCCTCAAAGAGCTTAGAGCCCTCAACGTTACCGCCTGTTGAAACAGCCATATCAACTATGATTGCGCCCTTCTTCATGCGGGAGATAACGTCGTTTGAGATAAGGCGGGGTGCCTTTCTGCCGAATACCTTTGCTGTGGTGATAACGATATCCGAGCGCTCGCAGACCTTAGCCTGAGCCTCCTGCTGCTTTTTGATCTGCTCGGGTGTCAGCTCCTTAGCATAGCCCTGATCTGTCTGACCCATTTCGCCCAGGTCGATCTTTACGAAGCTCGCACCAAGGCTCTTTACCTGCTCCTCAACAACGGGGCGGGTATCGAATGCGTCAACTCTTGCGCCAAGTCTCTTAGCGGTAGCTATTGCCTGAAGACCTGCAACGCCTACGCCGATGATGAACACTCTTGCGGGGTTGATAGTACCCGAGGGCGTTACCATCATAGGCAGTATCTTCGGCAGCCTTGCAGCAGCGTTTACAACAGCCACATAGCCTGCGAGAGATGTCTGCGACGACTGAACGTCCATCTTCTGTGCAAGGGTAGTTCTCGGAATCATTTCGAGAGATACTGCCTGAAGCTCAGCCTTAGCCATTTTGTCAAGCAGCTCACGCTCATTGAAGGGGTCGAGGTAGCTCAAATGCAGTGTGCCCTTTTCGATACCCTCGATGCTTTCGGGCTTCATGATCCTAAGAACTATGTCGCTGCCCTTATAGCCCTCTTCGTTTGATGAAACGAGCTTTGCGCCTGCTTTTTCATAGGCTTCGTCGGCAATGCCGCTCTTCTCGCCCGTTCCCTTTACCACGCTTATCTCGAAGCCCATGCCGATTAGCTTTTTCACATCATCGGGTATGAGCGCCGTTCTTGTTTCAAGCGGGTCGTTCTCTTTACAGAGAAGAATTTTCTTCATCACTATACTCCTTTCAGACCATCATATATTTTTTAATGCATAATGCACGCATTATTTAATTCCGCCTTATAGCAAAGCGGCAATTAACAGAATGAACATTTACCTCCCACATATCCCTAAAGATTAGTTTACAGATTGTAAATATGCTAATTAACAGCAAACGGCAGCACCGTAAAATTATGCGGTACTGCCATAGCATATATGGAAGATTTCACCAATGCGGTTTGCTTAGTCATGCGGTTTGCTTAGTCAAAAGTCTCGTCATTAACTGCATATTCGCAGTCGTTTATGACATCGAGCCTTTTATCCCTCTCGGGTGTGCCTATGAGCATTGCGGGGTGCTCGCCCTCAAATACTGTATGCGGCACGAAGTTAGTTGTTGAATACATACTTTTCACTGCCCTTTCTTTAAGTGTTTTATCAGACAACACCCTGAGCGTTCATAGCGTCGAGGACCTTCTCGAAGCCTGCGATGTTAGCACCTACAACGTAGTTGCCCTCAAAGCCGTATCTCTTAGCAGCGCCGTCGATGTTGTGGTAGATGTTTACCATGATGCCCTTGAGCTTAGCGTCAACTTCCTCGAATGTCCAGCTGAGTCTCTCGCTGTTCTGGCTCATCTCGAGTGCGGAAGTAGCAACGCCGCCTGCGTTTGCTGCCTT
This sequence comes from Ruminococcus sp., assembly GCA_017544125.1. Lineage (GTDB taxonomy): Bacteria > Bacillota > Clostridia > Oscillospirales > Ruminococcaceae > NK3A76. Next base: position 5,346 of record JAFYET010000193.1, read on the forward strand.
GCCGGGGATGAAGAACACGCCGTTATCCTGGAAGTACTGTGTAGCCTCCTCAGTTGTAGGCATATTAGCGCCCTCGCAAACAGCCTTTACGCCGTTAGCAACGAGCTTCTTAGCGTCCTCGATATCAAGCTCGTTCTGTGTAGCGCAGGGGAGTGCAACATCGACCTTGACTGTCCATACGCCCTTGCCGTCATGGTACTCGCTGTTAGGACGGTAGTTCTTATACTCTGTAAGTCTTGCACGCTTTACTTCCTTGATCTCCTTAAGAGCTGCAACGTCGATGCCCTCGGGATCGTAAACCCAGCCTGTGGAATCAGAGCAGGTAACTACCTTAGCGCCGAGCTGCTGTGCCTTCTGGATAGCGTAGATAGCAACGTTGCCTGCACCGGAAACTGCAACTGTCTTGCCGCTGAGGTCATCGCCGTGAGCCTTTAAGAGCTCTTCGGTTATGTAAACAAGGCCGTAGCCTGTAGCCTCAGTTCTTGCGAGCGAGCCGCCGTAGGAAAGACCCTTACCTGTGAGCACGCCCTCGAAGAGACCTCTTATTCTCTTATACTGGCCAAACATATAGCCGATCTCTCTTGCGCCCGTACCGATGTCGCCGGCGGGAACGTCTGTATCAGCGCCGATGTATTTGCAAAGCTCTGTCATAAAGCTCTGGCAGAACTTCATTATCTCTCTGTCGCTCTTGCCCTTGGGGTCAAAGTCGGAGCCGCCCTTGCCGCCGCCGATAGGAAGACCTGTAAGGCTGTTCTTGAAGATCTGCTCGAAACCTAAGAACTTGATGATGCCGAG
>JAFYET010000194.1 GCA_017544125.1 Ruminococcus sp.
GGTGCTTTCTGTCTGTGAGGCTGATAACGGCGATATCGTGGTCGGTACCGACGGCGGCGGTATATATATCATCACAGATACAGGTATCTCCTATAGGGGCACCGATTCGGGGCTGATGTCAGACGTTGTGATGAAGGTCAAGAAGGATAAATCCCGTGATATCTTCTGGATAGTCACCTCAAACTCCTTGGCTTATATGGATAGCTCCTATAAGATAACCACCGTCAAGAACTTCCCCTACTCAAATAACTTCGATATCTACGAAAACAGCAGGGGAGATATGTGGGTGCTATCGTCAAACGGCATATATGTGGTGTCGGTAGAGCAAATGCTCAAAAATGAAGAGATAACCCCCGTCTACTACGGCAAGGATAACGGGCTGTTCTGTATACCTACCTCAAACTCCTATAGCGAGCTTACCAATGACGGCGACCTGTTTATAGCAGGTACTACGGGTGTCGCAAAGGTCAATATCGAAAATCCCTTTGAGAGCGTTGAGAATATCAAAATGTCAGTGCCTTTTATCGAGGCTGACGGCGAGGCGGTCTACCCCAATGACAGCGGCGAGTTCGTGATACCCGCCGAGACAAGAAAGCTGACTATATATAGCTTCGTTTTCAACTATTCGCTCTTAAACCCGCAGGTGACATACCGCCTCGAAGGCTTTGACCATAAGTCAACTACCGTAAGGCGTACAGAGCTAAAGCCCATAGACTATACAAACCTAAAGGGCGGCAGCTATGACTTTGTAATGGATATAGACGATGTTAACGCTGACGGCAGTAAGGAGCTTATCGTTCATATAATCAAGGAAAAGACCTTCACCGAAAAGCTGTGGTTCAAGATGACCTGCTTTTTCGGTATCATAATCCTTATCGTTATTCTTGTAAAGCTGCTAAACTACGGCAGCAAGAAGTATTATATGAAGAAGGAGCAGGAGCAGAAGACCCTTATTCGTGAGATAGTCGAGGCGTTCGCAAAGGTCATAGATATGAAGGATAGGTATACGAACGGTCACTCTACAAGAGTTGCCGAGTATACGGTGATGCTTGCTCAGGAACTGGGCTTGGACGAAGAGACGATAGAGAAGTACCACAATATCGCCCTGCTGCACGATATAGGTAAGGTCGGTATAAAGCCCGAGGTGCTCAATAAGCAGGGAACGCTCACCGATGAGGAGTTTGCACAGATAAAAGCTCACTCGGCGCTCGGATATAATACCCTTAAAGATATCAGCATAATGCCCGAGCTTGCCATTGGCGCAGGCGCTCACCATGAGAGACCCGACGGTAAGGGCTACCCCAAGGGCTTGAAAGGCAACGAGATACCCAGGGTGGCGCAGATAATTGCCGTTGCCGATACCTTTGATGCTATGTATTCCGACAGACCCTACCGAAAGAGAATGAACTTTGATAAGGCAGTGTCTATCATCAGAGAGGTAAGAGGCACCCAGCTTGCCGAGGACGTGGTCGATGCGTTCCTGAGGCTGGTTGATAAGGGTAAGTTCCGTGCGCCCGACGACGTTGGCGGCGGCACTACCGAGGATATCGACAATATCCGAAAGAAAGCCGAAAAGAAGCCCAAAGCCCCCGAAAAGAAAGATGAAAGCTCGGACGAAAAAACGCCCGAGAACGATAGCAGGCAAGAAGAGGGCAAGGAAAAAGAAGATAATTGACAAATAATTATCCCGACAAAGCTACAATGCCTTGTCGGGATATGTTTTTTTGTATGTCAGCTTAAAAGCTGCTTTTCAATAACTACCTCTGTGTAGTCACTTCTCAGCCAGACCTTTACATCGTCTGAGAGCTTTGCTATTATCGAGCGCTCCAGCTCGTCGTAGGCTTCCTTTGAAGTCTCGTCCTTGGGGGAGGTCTCTACGCTGTCACGGTAGTTTACAAGCGACCAGTAGCCTACGTAGTAGTCATCAATGAACCTCGCTTCGCCGTGGGGCAGACCCATGCTTACCCAGTTGTCAAGCGTGCCGAGCCCTGCGTTCTCGCTGGCAAGGTCGGTGTTCTGGGTGCCTATGCGTATAAGCTCCCTTATCTTGCCGATTATGCCTTTGGCACTCTCGTTCCTGCCAGTTGATGATACCGACAGCAGCTTGTTCTCCTGGCTCTCGGTAGCACCCTTCGGGTTTTTGAGGTGTACACGGCAGATGAGCCCGCTTTCAGCCTTCTCGCTTTCAAGCCAAAGCTCGCCCGAGAAGTTGTCCATAATGCCGTGTATCATGCCGATGGCTTCCTCTGTAAGCAGGCGTACATACATGGCGCTCTTGCCTGTTATGCCGTTGTAGTCGCAGAACTTCTCAGCAGCAGCCAGCGCCTGCTCCTTGCCTTTGAGGTCGCCTGTTACGGTTATCTTGTCTGTGATCATTTGCCATTAGCCCCCTTACTTTACAGTAAGTATCTGAGAGAAGCCCGTGATCTCGAAGATGTCGAGTATGTCATCGCTGCACCCTGTTATGTACATCTCGCCCTGAGCGTTCATCATCTTCTGCGCTGTCAGCAGCACTCTCAGCCCTGCCGATGAGATGTATTCCAGGTCGTTGCAGGCTATCTCCAGCTCCTTGACACCTGTTAATGTCTCCTTGAGCTCCTTGTCAAGCTCGGGCGCTGTAAGTGTGTCAAGCCTGCCTATGATCTCCAGTTTCAGCTTTCCGTCATTTAAACTCTTGTTGATCTTCATAAAAGGTCAACTCCTTTCATTATATATTGATTATTATTGCTTCTTTCATTAAGTGAGCGTCAGCCCCAGCATCGTCAGGTCATCAAACTGGTCGGCATCGCCAACAAAGTCATCGACCGCATCCTTTACGCCCGTGAGCAGCTCAACTACGTTTATGCTGTCGCCGCAGTGGCTGTTGAGGGTGTCTATGAGCCGCTGCGTTCCGAACAGCTCCTCATCTGCGTCTGTCGATTCGGGAACGCCGTCAGTGTATAAGAACAGCGCACCGCCCCGTTCGAGGGTCATTTCGTATTCCTTGTACTTCATGCCCTCCATGCCGCCTACGACAAAGCCGTGCTGATCCTTGAATACCTCAAACTGCCCGTCAGCCTTTTTGAGTATGGGGAACTCGTGCCCCGCATTTGCTGCGGTTATCCTGCCCGTTGATATCTCCAGTATGCCGAACCATACGGTGACGAACATCTCCTCCTCGTTGTTCTGGCATACGGTGTTGTTGGTTTTTTCAAGCACCTCTGCTGGCGATGCCCCCATCATTGCAAAGTTTTGTATGAGTATCTTTGACATCATCATAAATAACGCCGCAGGTACGCCCTTGCCCGAAACATCAGCCATAACAACGCCTAAGTGGTCGTTGTCTATCAGGAAGAAGTCGTAGAAGTCGCCGCCGACCTCCTTTGCGGGGTTCATGGTGGCGTATATGTCAAACTCGGGTCTGTCAGGGAAGGCGGGGTAGATGTTCGGCAGCATATCTGCCTGTATCTTGCGTGCAAGCGCCAGCTCTGTGCCTATGCGCTCCTTCTCCTTGGTTATCTGTGTTATGTGCTCGATATACTGCTTTGTCTTGAATGACAGGTCAGCAAATGATTCTGCCAGCAGCTCTATCTCGTCGTGTGTCTTGTAGATGCTCTTCATTTCAAAGACACCCTCTTCGTTGCCGCCTTTGACAATGTCATCTGTCATGCACTCTATGGGCTTGACTATCCTGTTTGCCACAAATAAAGCTGCCCCGAAGCCGAATAACAGTATCACGCCCATCATTACAAGGAATGTCTGCTTTGAGTGGGTCATCCCTTCGTTGTAATCCTCACCGGCAAGCTCGTTTATCTTGTCATATTCTTTGAGCATGGTGTCTGTGGGGCGGTCGACTATTTCCTTGCGCACTACCGAAACAACAGCCCAGCCCACCGTCTCCATTGGTGCGCCTGACATATAGTAGTCCTTGCCGTTTATCGTTATAAGAGCAATATTCGTGCGTGTGCTCAGCGCCTCGGTTATGAATGATGCAAGCACACGATTGTCTGACTGGCGAAGATCCTCCGCCTTGTCGTCTATCTCGGGGTAGAATACGCCGTTGTTGGTAGGTGCCCAGATAACGTGCCCCTCCTGATTGACTATGCACACAAAGCCTACCGTGTTCTGTGACGGGGCTATGCTTTCGCTGATGTTGTCAAGGTATATGTCTATGCCCATAACGCCCATCAGCTCGCCGTTTGCGTATATCGGCATCGAGCAGGTCAGCGTCTTTTTGTGGGTGTAGGTGTCATACTCTATGCCCGTGAAGTATATCCCGCCTGCCTCGGCAGCCCCCTTGTACCAGGGCTTTTCCTTTGCACAGTAGGGAAGCAGATCGCCGTTTTCGTCAAACTTGCTCTCGGGGTCTGCATCTATGCACATATGTGTGCCGTCTTCAAGCCCTATGTAGCAGTTGTTCACCTTGCCTGAGTTTAAAACAAGGCTTTTCATGATATCGGTCATGTATGAGGCAATGCCGATGAGCTTTGAGTTCTTGTAGTCAGCGCCCTCTTCATAAAGCAGCTGTGCGCTCAGCTCGCCCTGCTTGCCCGGGTCGGGCAGGGGAACGGGTATAGGCTCGAGGTTATCCCTGTTTTCAAAGATAGCCGTTGCCATGGTGTTGAGCGTCTTCAGGTCTGTCGAAACTTCCGAGAACACATCGTCTGCTATCTCCGCTTCAAGTACGGTCGTGCCGGTCATCGAGGTGTTCATAACAGAGTTCATGGTGCTTTGCGATATGTTGGTGATAGCCTGCTGCTGCTCTTCTCTTGCTTTGTTTACTACCTTGTCGAGCTTGTTTGCCGAAAAGTATGATACTAATGCAAACAGCCCCGCAAGCAGAACAGTAACGATAAGCACCAGGTTCAGTATCTTATGCTGAAGCCCGCCTATGGTTATTCCGAATATTTTTTTCATCTTATCCGATTATCCTCTTTTCAAGGGTCAGGATGTTCTGCCCGTCCTTGTATTCGTATGATACATTGTCCATGCTCTTTTTGGTCATGAATATTCCAAGCCCGCCGATTGCCCTGTCCTGCGCCGAGAGAGTAACGTCGGGGTCTTCCTTTGCAAGGGGGTCGTAGGGCGTGCCGCTGTCTTTGAAAACTATCCTCAGAAGCGCCCCGTCGCCCGTCAGGTCTACCGATATGGTGGCAGTACCCTCCTTGGGGGTGTAGGCGTAGTTTGCTATGTTTACGAATATCTCCTCAACGGCAAGCTCTACCTGCATCTGTACCTTCATAGAGCAATTGGCAGCCTCAAGCTCTGAGTTTACAAACTCCATTATCTCATCGAGCTTGTCTGTCTTTGCCAGCACGGTAAGTTCTTTCATAAGTTATCCTCCTTATAATTGATTGTTTTTACTAAATAAATTTATAATACAATTACATTATAACAAATATTGCTTAAAAAGTCAATCATATAACCGGTAATAATGAATAGCGAAAAATGAATAGTGAATAACGAATAATGAATGTGTTGCCCTCCGGGAACTGTTTTAAATCGTGCCCGAAAGGCACACCTTTATTATTCATTATTCTTTCTTCTTTATTCTTTATTATTTTTGGTTGATAGCATTTCCCCTCCTCACAATAATGCCGTGGGGAGGGGAAATCTATTCTATAGGGGAGAGATGGATATGGCTGTTTAGTGTGCGGTGCTGTTTTACCGCTTGTCGTAGACGTTGACACCGTCTTTTCCGTCGTAGCTTACTACTATCTCGTATTCCTCGCCGTCGGGGTCTGTCAGGGTGTAGGTGTTCTCACCCTCCTCGTAAAATATAACCTCGAGGGCGGCTTTGTCGTCATTTGTGCGCTCTATGGCAGGCTCGCTTATGCGCTCGTTCTCGGCACTCACGCTCCAGCTATCGGTAATGGGGTATTTGGCGCTGTCTAAAAGCAGCACGCAGCTGTGCCTGTAGGTGTGTGCAAAGCATACCACCACACCCGCTAAAAGCGCTGTGCCGCAGACTGCTGCACTTATTACCCTTGTCTGCTGTGAGGCTATGAGCCCCCATGCTATCGCCGCCGCTGTACCAAAGCAGAATAATACGGCTGTGAGCTGATATACAGGCCTTATCATAAGCCCTTTCAGGTGAACAAAGCCGTAAAGCAGCATCACCGCCGATGTCAGCGATAACAGCCAGACCTTGCCCTTGCCGCCCTGCCCGAAAAAGCGCTTTGCAAAATAGGCGTAGGGTATGGCTGCAAGTATAGCCGGCACCCAGCCTATGAACTGCTCGGGGGCAGCCTTTTCAAAGGGCGTTTTTATTATCGCCGCCAAAAAGTGCGCACATATCATCATGCCGCCTGACATAAGCGCAGCCTCTGAGGGCGTGTGGCTTTTCATTGTTATTATCAGCACTAATACTATCCATAGCTCGCAGCGCTGCGATATGTTGAAAAGCGAGCACTCTTTCGGGCATAACAGCGCACAAAGTGCCGTGATAACGCCCATAGCACATGAAAAGATGATGAGCCGCTTTGCTGTCAGCTCATACTCTTTGGCATACTCCCTTGCCTTTTCACGGCAGGAGATGATAGTTTCAAGCATTGCTTATTCCCTTAATTCCCTTAATTCCTTGATTCCCTTTATTCCTTGATATCCAGCGTGCTAAGCACCATGTTGAACGCCTGTGAGCAGAAGAACCTGTCATCGCTTGCGGTTATGTATTTGAAAATGTAGTATCTTCCGTCTATCGCCGCAGCGATTATCTCACCGTGCAGCGGCGCACCGTCCCTGCTCCTTTGCAGGCAGAATGTAAAGCCCTTTGCCTCGCACCCGCAGACCTCTTTTGATACGCTGTTGCCCTGCTCAAAGCCCTTGTAGTTCTTTCTGGCATATTTGCAGAAGCCGTTAAGCAGCGAGCGGGTATTAACTATCACCGATATGAAGGCGTTCACAGGGTCTGTCCAGCCGATAGAGATTATCGTCTTCCCGTCATCGCTCTTTACGCCCCACCTGTTGCACATATGGGCATTGTATCTGCATAGCTCGTTGTCGTCCATCGGGCAGAAGCCGTCAGGGTATTCGAGCTTTGCGTTGCTGCTGATGCTTTGCTTTATCATTGCCTTGACCTCGAAATAAACTGCATTGGGTGATACTCGCCGGTATCCCTCTTGTTATAATTATACCATATAATGTCACATAAGTCATTTACCAATCTGGTTAATAATCATATTTGTATATTTTGCTTATTTCCTGTCACATTCTGCCGCTGAAATTGTAAAGTGTCACAATTTGTATCTCGCTTTTAAATGCGCTTGCTCACCACCCTTATCTCACAGCACTTTTAAGATACGTCCGCCAAAGGCGGATTCCTTAACTGTTAACAGTTAGCTGTTAACTGATAAAGCGCATTTATGCGCTTAAAGCCCTTGACTTATTTAGTAAAATATAGTATAATATATAAGTTAAAGCAAAAAACTAAGGAGTGAAAGCAATGTCAGGACATTCAAAATGGGCAAACATCAAGCGCAAGAAGGAAGCCACCGACGGCGCAAGAGCAAAGATATTCACTAAAATAGGCAGGGAAATGGCAGTTGTAGTAAAAGAGGGCGGCCCTGACCCGAACAATAACGCAAAGCTGAGAGACCTTATCTCAAAGGCAAAGGCAAATAACGTTCCTAACGAAAATATCGAGAGAATAATCAAGAAGGCAGCAGGCGACGGCGATAAGAATAACTACGAGTCAATGGTTTATGAGGGCTACGGTCCCAGCGGCGTTGCAGTTATCGTTGAGTGCCTTACCGATAATAAGAACAGAACTGCGGGCGATATCCGCCACTATTTCGATAAGTTCGGCGGCAACCTCGGTACATCGGGCTGCGTGTCGTTCATGTTCTCCCGTCAGGGCAGCATAGTTGCTGAGTATGACGGCTCAAGGGATGAGGACGCAGTTATGGAAGACGTAATGGACGCAGGCGCAGACGATTTCAATATCGACGAAGATGTTATAGAGATAACCTGTGACCCCAACAGCGTTTCTGCTGTCAGCGAGGCTCTTACAGCAAAGGGCTATAAGCTCATCTCCGCAGAGGCTGCACAGGTGCCTGCAAACTATACCACCCTCGAAGATGAGGACGCTATAAGGAAAATGAACCTCCTCCTCGAGCACCTCGAAGATAATGATGACGTTCAGAACGTTTATCATAACTGGGATATGCCCGATACCGACGACGAGGAATAATAAAAATATATATGCGCCGCTCTTAAAAAGGGCGGCGTTTTTGTGCGCCGTAAAATGCGCCTTGTTTTTCGCTTTATTCCCCTTGAAAAAAACACCGACCTGTGTTATAATAGTAAAAAAACATTATGGAGGTAATCATTATGTCAGATATGTTATCATTGGGCTTTAAAGAGACCGCCCCCGAAAAGCTGGGCTTTGACCCCTTTGCAAGGATAGGCGCACAGTGGATGCTCGTCACCGCAGGCGATGAGGGCGGCTTTAATACTATGACCGCTTCCTGGGGCTTTGCGGGCGTTATGTGGGGCAAGCCCTGTGTGCAGACAGTCATCAGACCACAGCGCTATACAAAGGAGTTTCTGGATAAGAGCGAATACTTCACCCTCAGCTTCTTCCCCGAGGAGAACAGAAAAGACCTTGCCGTCTGCGGCAGAGTCAGCGGGCGTGATGCCGATAAGCTCGCACAGACCTCGCTCAAGCCGGTGTTCACCGACGGTGTCACCACCTTTGAGCAGGCAGAGCTTGTGCTTGTGTGCAAAAAGCTCTACGTCCAGCAGCTTGAAAGCTCCTGCTTCACCGAGCGTGACCTTGACGGAGCCAACTACGCCGCAGGCGATTACCACTTCGCCTATATCGCAGAGATAGTTAAGGCTTATACAAAGTAAAATGCAAAAACCGCTGCTTTAATAACAGCGGTTTTTGTTATGTTTAAAATTTTAGGTGCTTTGAGAATTCGATTATATCATCAACCGTCGAATCCATATCATAGCAGACGATCTCAACTCTGTAACCGATATTGTTTAGTAAGCTGATATAACCTGTGATGTTATCAGCCTTTTCGTCGTATATCATAATGTCGTTTTCTTTGTCGTATTTGCAGTGAGAAAGCGTTTCTTCCTTGTTATCACTTAAAGTGTTTGAAAGTCGCTTGTATGTTTCGTTGTATATATCCTCGGTCGAGCCGTATTTTCCCGATGCCATATCAACGCATACTGCCATAGACTTGTCCTTGTAGGTGTAGTATATGTAGTAGCAGCCATAGTAAGCGGTCACACCACCCTCTATTACCTCCTCATCATGCTCGGGTATATAATTTATCCCGTCGGTGTTACGGTCAGCGTAGTATTTTTCGATAAATCCCGAGCTTAGAAAGTCCTCGGTTGTTTCAAAATCTTCCGATAGATTTGCAAGCTGCTGGTATTCTGCATCGCTCATTGAACTTTCATCGGGATAAGAGCTTTCCTCCTCAGACGAGCTATCATTCTCAGACGAGCTTTCCGCCTGCGATGAAACTGTCACATCGGGTGCAGAGGTGGCAACAGGCTTATCGCTGTCCGAGCCGTTGTCAGAGCAGGCACAGAGGGTGAGTGTAAGGATAAACGATAGTATCAGTGTTGTTTTTTTCATAACCTACCTCCGCTTTGAATTTCTACTGACATTATATAGTATAAAGCCTGTTTTGTCAATCATAATGCCATAAACTGACGGTAAAATAGTCGCCCTGCACAATAAGGGTATATAAAAATCTACAAATCAAACAACCGCCTGTATATCACAAAAAATGCCCCAGACCTAACGTCAGGGGCATTATGTTATCCCATAAGCTCATTTATTCTTTTGTATATTTCCTCTATCCTGCCGCTCTGCCCCGTCAGGTGTAAAAACCCGAAAAGCGTTTCAAGCCCCGTGGCTGCACGGTAGTCGGCGGCACTCGAGTGCTTCGGCGGGGTCACACCGCCTGCATTGCGCCCACGGCGGAAGATGTCCTGCTCCTCCTCGGTCAAAGCGCCCGCTTCAATAAGCGCCCTTATCGCCGCTGCCTGATATTCGGCACAGACCTTCTGTACAGTCAGCGAGTGCAGCTTGCGTACAGGCATATTTGCCGATATCACAAGCTCGTCTCTTACCAGCTGCTCGTATACCGCATCGCCTATGAACGCTAACGTCAGGGGAGAGTATTGCCTTAGCTCGTCCTTGGTCAAATCAAACCACCCCTTACTCCACAAACTCAAACCTGAAGCCGAATATGTCTACCGTGTCGCCCTCGTTTATGCCCTGCTCCTCTAACTTGTCGATTATCCCCGAGGATCTGAGCACCTTCTGGAAGTATTGCAGCGATGAGTAGTCGTCCATGTTTACCGAGCGCAGTATGTCCCAGAGCCAGTCTGCCTCGACGTAGTATACCCCGTCCTCAACGGTTATGTCAAAGCTCTTCTTTGACAGCAGCTTTTCATCAAGCTCAAGCTGTGTAAGCGGCTGTGCTTCGTATACCTTTACGGGGGGCAGGTCCTTGAGCGCCTGCGCTACTGCATACATAAGCTCCTGCGTGCCTTTCTTTGTGGCAGCCGATATCTCGAAGAACTGATAGCCCTTGCTCTCGATGTAGCTTCTGAATTCTGCCACCTGCTCGGGCGAAGCTATGTCGCTCTTGTTTGCAGCCACTATCTGCGGTGCAGCCGCAAGCTCCTCCGAGAAGTTCGCAAGCTCCTTGTTTATCGCCTCAAAGTCTTCCTTCGGGTCACGCCCCTCGATGCCTGAAACGTCAACAACGTGAACTATCAGCCTGCACCTCTCAACGTGCCGCAGAAACTCGTGCCCGAGACCTACGCCCTCGCTGGCACCCTCAATAAGCCCCGGAATGTCAGCCATAACGAATGACTGCTCCTCTACCTTGACTACGCCTAAAACGGGTGTCAGGGTGGTGAAGTGGTAGTTGGCTATCTTCGGCTTTGCTGCCGATACTACCGATATCAGCGTGCTCTTGCCTACGTTCGGGAAGCCTACCAGCCCTACGTCTGCTATGAGCTTCAGCTCTAAGGTTATGTCGTATTCATCGCCCTTGAAGCCCGGCTTTGCAAAGCGGGGTATCTGCCTTGTCGATGTGGCAAAGTGCGCATTGCCCCTGCCGCCCTTGCCGCCCTTGGCAACCGTCACAGGCTCGCTTGTGGAGATGTCCGCAAGTATCCTGCCCGTGCCTGTTTCCTTGACCAGCGTGCCGAGGGGGACTTTTATGATGAGGTCATCAGCCCCACGCCCCGAGCAGTTTTTCGACGAGCCGTCCTGCCCCTTTTCGGCAATGTATTTTCTCTTGTAGCGGAAATCTATCAGGTTTGAAATGTTGGTGTCGGCAACAAATACAATGTCGCCGCCCTTGCCGCCGTCGCCGCCGTCAGGGCCGCCCGCCGCTACGTATTTCTCCCTGTGAAAGGAAACGCACCCGTCGCCTCCGTCACCTGCTTTTATGTGTATTTTTGCTTCATCTACGAACATTTTTATCTCCTTTTCAAGCTCATCCCATTATCTCGGTGCTGCTGCACCCTGCTTTCAGGTCAGCCTCAACGGCGATCGTGTGCCCTGAGAACATATCATCATCATCAAAGTATGCGGTAAATCCCGCCCCGTCATTCAGATGTATGCTGCTAAGAGTTATCCGCCGCATGAAACTCTCCTCGGTTATCGGCGGCTCCTTGACCCCGTCTTCCGGGTCTTTGTCAGCAAGCCATTCATTCGCACCTGCGGTCATGTCCTTTGCGGCAAACTCACGCAGCGCTCTGTCCCATTTTTCAAGGTCAGCCCATATCTGTTCGAGCTGCCGCAGCTTGTCGATACACTCTTTGCCGCCCGAGCCTGCATAAAAGCTGAGCGTTACCCTTTTGCCGAGCCATTCGCATTCACACTCAAACATTTCCCTGCGGCTTTGGTATGTCAGCTCGCCTAAAGTGTCCGAGTGCAGCTGCTTCGGCGTAAGGAATGTATCTATAAGCCCTCTGGTAAACCCGTCCTCAGCGCCCTTTTCAAGTATCTCTGCTACATAAATGCCGCCCAGCCTGAAAGGGTTGTTGAACGCCTCCGCTTTCAGATCAAGCGGGTTGTCATACGGCGGCTCGGTCAGCTCCTTTGCAGGGTAGCCCATTACCTTGTATACCGTCAGCTTTTCAAAGTATGCCTTGTAGCTCTCGCTTACCCTTTCTTCTTCGGTCAGGAACCAGTCCATGCGTGAGCGCTCTGCGCTCTGCCTGCCATTTGTAACGTCGTGATACCCGAGAATTATCAGCTTGGCGGGTGAGTATTCATTGCCGTTCCCCATGCTGTGGCAGAAAGCCTCTTCATCGCCCACAGCCACAAATATCTCATGCGGTGCGTCTTCAAAGTGAAATTCCTTTTCTATCTTCTGTATGTCAGCCGGCTCGTGTGAGCCTATCCTGCACGGGTATCCCATGGTATCCCTCCTGAATCAAGCATCAAGGTCGCCGCCGAATTTTTTCAGCGTATTAAGCGTTATTTTGCACCCCGGTTTTACATTGCACATTATAAAGTGCATTATGTCCTCCGGCACTGCCACGCACCCGCCTGTGTATGGGCGGTTGTATCTGAATGAATGGAAGAAGAACGCAAAGCCCTTGTCCTTTTTGCATTCGCTGTTGTAGCCCATGTTCAGAACATACTGGTATGCGTAGTCAAAGTCTGCAATGTGCTCACTGTTCTCAGTGTCAAGGTCGGGAATGTCCTTTACCGACACCAGCTCGTTGAAATGCTTCCCCTCGCCGTCATCGCCCGACCAGTAGTAGCTTTCATCAACCTTTGTGTATTCCATCTGACACCCGGGGTCGTCTGCCAGCCCGAATGCCTTGTCAATGGTGTATGTCCCCACGGGCGTGAAGCAGTCGTTTATGTTTGCATTCCCAAGCCCGTCAAGCCCGATGAACCCCGGGGTGGCTATTATCTGCTCCCACTTGCCCTCAGCGTTCTTTTCGTGCATGGTTATGTATGCGGTGGTCTTGTCAACACCCGCAACTACTATAAGCTGCTCGCAGTCCTTAGCCGCATCGAGCTTTGTCACCCATTCGGGCGAGGGGCGGCGTGGCTGGCTTGCAAAGTAACTGCCCGCCTGCTGCAAAGCGCTGCTCTCGGTACTCTGATAGCTTGCAGCCGTGCTTTCACCGCCGCTGTCATTGCTGCCGCAGCCCGAAAGTGCCATAACAGCCGCCATTGCCGCAAAAAGGAAAGTCTTTTTCATAGCTTGCTCCTTTTAAAAGAAAAGCCGCCCATGCTTAGGCGGCTTTTACGATTATGCCTGTGTGTAAACAGAAACCTTTTTCCTGTCCTTGCCAAGGCGCTCAAATCTTACAACGCCGTCAGCTACTGCGAACAGAGTATCATCGGAACCCTTCTTTACGTTCTCACCGGGGTGGATGTGTGTGCCTCTCTGTCTTACAAGAATGTTGCCCGCTACAACGAACTGACCGTCAGCTCTCTTTACGCCAAGTCTCTTAGCCTCGGAATCACGGCCGTTCTTTGTGGAACCCATACCTTTCTTATGTGCAAAAAACTGCATGGAAATTCTTATCATTTTAAATTACACCTCCGTCATGTAATTTTTGCAGGGTGTTCGCCCTATCTGTCGTTAACGCCTATTTTCAAAGTGCCCGGATAATCCTGACTTATAAGGTCAAGCTGTAACATAAGCCCTAATAAAAGCCTGTCACCGTCGCCCTTGTCGTCACTCACGAGCTTCAGCAGAATGTCATTGTCCTCTACATTTACCTTTGCGTTTATTTTATAAACCTCGGTAATGGTATTGCAGGTCATCATCACCGCAGAGGATACCGCAGCGCAAACTACGTCTTCACCCTCTTCGGCAAGCCCTGCATGACCGCTGATGTGTAAGCCCAAAAGCCTGCTGTCACGGTCTCTGTAGAAATCTGCCCTTATCATGATTATGCGTTGATCGCTTCGATCTTAACCTGTGTGTAAGGCTGTCTGTGGCCCATCTTTCTCTTCTCGCCCTTCTTAGGCTTGTAAGTGAAAACTGTTACCTTCTTAGCCTTGCCGTTCTTGAGGACCTTTGCAGCAACACTTGCGCCGTCAACATAGGGAGCGCCTACTGCAAGACCGTCGTCCTTGCCTACTGCTATTACCTTGTCAAAAGTAACATCAGCATCTGCCTCTGCGTCGAGCTTCTCGATAAAGAGTATATCACCTACATTTACCTGATACTGCTTTCCGCCTGTTTCGATAACTGCGTACATCTTAGAATGCACCTGCCTTTTCATAAAAACTCGCTGCGTTACGGCGTATGTTATACCATACTTAATAATAGCCGTACACAAGCGGCTTATATATTATAATACATCCTGCGCCCCAAGTCAATGGAATTTACAAAAAGTTTACATCTTTATCCCATATTGCCAAACGTGAGTTTTTATGATATACTATTATTATTACAAGTTAACAGTTAACTGCGTTGATGCAACTGTCGGCACAAGCCGACCTGACCTGTTACCTGTTACCGGAATTTGAAAGGGGGGCACATATGCGGGGTCTTAACGATAAGCTGATACTGTTTTTGCTCTCACTGCTGCTCATACCCTCATCGCAGGTCGGTTTCAAAATGGCTGCAATGTCGGTGGCGGTGTTCTGTATCTGCTGTATACTAACTGTCTTCCCCAAGTGGTGGGTAAGGGCAGGGGCTGCGGCGCTGTTCATTGCAGGGTGCCTTATTTACCCGCAGGCATCGGTACTTGTGGCTCCCTTTGCATACTGCGTCTTTGAGAGCAGGGATAAAAGGCAGGCGCTGCTTGTCCTGCCCATACTTCTTGTGGGCGTTTCGGTCTCTCTGCGCACGGGGCTTTGCTGTGCGGCGTATGCTCTGCTGGCGGCAGTGCTGTGCTATCGGCGTGTTACCTTTGAGGATAAGGATGAGGAGCTTAAAGCCACCCGTGACTACGGCGTTGAAAACAGCCTTGTGCTTATGGAGCGCAACAAGCGCCTTATCGAGCAGCAAAACAGCGAGATAAGCCTTGCCACCCTGAAAGAGCGTAACCGTATCGCCCGTGAGATACACGATAACGTGGGGCACGTCCTCTCCCGTTCGCTTTTGCAGCTGGGGGCGGTCATGGCTGTTACCAAAAACGATGAGAAGATGACCTCGCTTTTGCAGCCTGTGCGTGAGAGTATGGATCTTGCACTTGACAGTATACGCAAGAGCGTCCACGACCTGCGTGATGACTCTATCGACCTTAAAAGCGCCGCCGAGGAGATATTAAAGCCCCTCGAGGGCAGCTACCGTATAGACAGACAGTACGATTTTTCGGATAGTGTAGATAAAGACACCAGGCTCTGTATAATAGCCGTGCTCAAAGAGGCTGTCACAAATATCATACGCCACTCCGATGCTGATACGGTTAGCGTAACTATCACCGAGCACCCGGCGTTTTTGCAGCTTGTGATCGATGATAACGGCAAAAATGTCAAAAGCCCCGACAGCGAGGGCATGGGGCTTGCAAATATGAAAGAGCGTGTCAAGATGCTCGACGGGATAATCAATATCACATCGGAACACGGCTTCCGCATATTCATAACTATCCCGAAGAAAAACGAGAGGGGAGAGAGCAATGAAGATAATAGCAGTCGATGATGACAAGCTGGTGGCTATATCACTAAAGACCATACTCGAAGCCACAGGCAAGGTCGAGGTCGCCGCCCTCGGCTCAAATGCCGATGATGCGGTAAGGCTCTATAAAGAGCATAAGCCCGATGTGGCACTTCTTGATATAAGAATGGGCGAGGTCACGGGTCTTGATGCAGCAAGGCAGATAATCGCCGATGACCCGGAAGCAAGGGTGCTGTTTCTCACCACCTTCTCAGATGATGAGTATATAGTCGAGTCGCTTAAAATCGGTGCCAAGGGCTATATCTTAAAGCAGGATTTTGACGATATCGTCCCTGCACTCGAGGCTGTCATGAGCGGCGCTAATGTTTTCGGCAGCGAGGTCACGAGCCGTATACCCGAGCTTATGAACAGCCGCACAGGTACGGGCTTTGACTTTGAAAAGTACGATATCAGCGAGCGTGAGCAGGAGATAATAACCCTCGTGGCAGAGGGGCTCAGCAA
>JAFYET010000195.1 GCA_017544125.1 Ruminococcus sp.
ACAAAATCTGCCACATAATAAAGCAAAAACTCTGAAACAACGTATCTACGTCATTTCAGAGCCTTAATAATTGGCGCGGATTGAGAGATTTGAACTCTCGCGCCCCTTTCGAGACCTACTCCCTTAGCAGGGGAGCCCCTTCACCACTTGGGTAAATCCGCATAATATTAAATGGCAGACAGGGTGGGATTCGAACCCACGGTACGTTGCCGTATCACCGGTTTTCAAGACCGGCTCCTTAAACCACTCGGACACCTGTCCGTGAATCATTTTCACGACTTAATTATTTTACCATATTTTCAGCCGTTTGTCAATAGTTTTTTTGAAAAAAAATGCCTAATTTGTTTTTTTTTTATGTATTGACATTGTCTCTGCATCATGGTATAATTTAACAAATATATGATAAAAGAAGGTGACTTTTATGGTAACTGTTGTGATTGATGATACCGCCTATGAGCTGCTAAAGCAGTGGGCATATGATTTCAGCGACCTTGTGATCCGCTTTTGCGATAACTTTGAACCCATGTTCAAAGTTGCCAATATCATCTATCAGGTAGAGGGAAAGGACGCTGTATATCTCAGATATAACATTGACGGCAGAAAAGTCGCTAAACTTGGAATAATGTCAACCGAAAAAGACCACATTTCTTTCTTTGTCTACCCTCTTGTGACAAGCCCGACTCACTATTGCTTGCAATCGAAATTTGAAAAAGTTGCTACTTTTTATATAGAGCTTGCAAATGTATTTGTTACGATCAATGCGTTGCTGCTGTTTAAAGAGTTTTCCGCATCGGCTAAAAGAGCAATGAAGAAAAAGACACTGTTTGATAGTAATAAGCATACATACTTCACTTTGAGAACAGCAAAGAACAGAAGAACTGTCCTTGATACCTGTAAAGTCACACCCGTCGGTGTAAACTATATAATCGAGTGAACTCCCCTCTTTCCCATAATGCCAAAGCCAGGTATATAAGGCAGATACCCATATATAAGTTATGCCCCGAAGCGTTCAAAAGCACTTCGGGGCATTGAATTTTATATAGCTGCTTAGTTAAATCAGGATTTGCCTGCCATCGTAAAACGACACCTATTCCAATTTATGTTGACACTTAGTCTTTCACAGGACAAATCATCTGAATGTCAAACGGTTCCTCCTCAGCAATTTCTTTTATAGGATCACTTGCAGGCTTACTCCCCATTGCTCTGTAAAATGCGATAGTCTCCTCCGAAGAACAAGCAGATATGTACAAAGCCTCCGCACCGGCTTTTCCTGCTTCTGCTTTACCTGCTTCAAATAATCGTCTGCCAATGCCTTGCCCTCTGTATTCGGAAGACACCTGCATCATATCAAGAATCATGTACGAACCATTCAGCTGCTTTAACAGACCTATAAAGCCAATAACTTTATCATTATCAAGTGCAATGTATGTAATATGATCATCACTGCTTATTCGCTTTGCTACAGAACGCTTTTTGTTCAGATCCCAATCTTCGGTATATTTGCATTCGACCAATGCATATTCGCCGTCTATTTTGCGATATACCTTATTTACAGCCTGTTTTCTGTTATATAGATCCAATGATTTTATAGAGAAATTAGTTTCTGATAATAATTCAATTCTTATCAAATGATAACCTCCATGCTGCATATAAAGACAAGGCTTTTATATTTATATAAGCCTGAGTTCGAGCATCTTGACCTCCTGCCGAAGCTGTGCTATGAACGTATCTACCTGAGCTATGTCAAAGCCGGGCTTGCACTTTTTTATCGGCGGGAAGAAAGCCGGCTGAAGCAAAAGCATATCATACGCCCTGCCTGCTGCCTTGTCGTCGACCGCCTTTATCAGCTGCTCCTTCCTGGCTTCAAGCTGACTTATCTGTATCAGCGTGTCAGCCTGATCGTATCCGATGCCGAAGGTCATTTTGAAATTCTTATCCATCTCCCCTACTCCCATATAACACTGTATTCGCTCTCGAGCATAGCGCCAAGCACATCAGGCGGAACAGGTCTTGAATAATAGAACCCCTGTGCCGCATCGCAGCCGCATTTTTTAAGGAATTCCGCCTGCTCCTGCGTCTCAACACCCTCTGCTATGACCTCAAGCCCTATATCCTTTGACATTGAGATTATATGCTCGATTATCTTTTTGCCTCGTTCGCTCGTCATTGAGCTTGAAAGGAACTTGGTGTCTATCTTTAGCACATCAAATGGCGTGCTCTTAAGCGTACCAAGCGAGGAATACCCCGACCCGAAATCGTCCATAAGCAGCTTGTAGCCCTCAGCCTTTGCCGCAATAATGGCATCGCTTGAGTTGACGTTTTCAATAGTCTCGGTTATTTCAAGCTCAATATACTTCTTGTCTATACCGTATTCCGAGCAAAGGCTGTTGAGCTTTTTAAGATAATCATTGTCTGAAAGATGAATCCTTGATACATTTACAGATATAGGCACAGTATGCTTGCCTGCCTTTAAGCGCTTGCTTATGTTCTTGCACGCCTGTTCCCACATATACTCGTCTATCTTAACAATAAAGCCGTTTTGCTCAAATACCGGTATAAAGTCATTAGGCTGCATCAGCGAGCCGTCCTCCTGCTCCCACCTGATAAGCGCCTCAGAGCCGATGATCTTGTCGGTCTTTATATCATACTTAGGCTGTAGATACATCTTGAAATGCCCACTGTCAAGGGAAGTATGCATCATATCCTCAATAGACTTTCTGAGCATTATAGAGCGCTTAAGGTCTTCGTTATAAAAGCCGATATTATCTATCGCATTGCCCTTTACAGAACTTCTTGCTATAGTTGCGCAGTCTATCATGTATCTGAGCGGCTGGTTTCTGTCAGATACCATATAAACACCGAATATAAAGGAATACTTCATTCCCTTATAATCCTTGATGCCCTTTTCAAGCTCACGAATAGCTCTTATAATGTCCGATTTATCGGTATAGCAAATAAGCATCATGAATACATCGGCACTGAGCCTTACAAACGGCTCATCTTCATTGCAGAAGCTCGCAAGTGATTCGGTGATATATCTTAGAATCTCATCACCCGCTTCAACGCCGTAAACCTCATTTACTACCTTGAACTTTGCAATATCAAACTGCACAAGTGCCATTTTATCATCGTTCTTTAATAGCCTCTTGCTGAATGCCTGTTCAACAAGGGGCGGCTCATTATCACTTGCAAAGCTAAGTAATATCTGCTTCTCCATAGCTTCACGCTCGGTGAGCTTGTGAACACGCCCGACTGCTTCGGTAGTGCGACTGTCATTTTTGATAAGCAGCACGCTCATGTTGTACCACTCGTTCCGATCGTCATTTCTTATCCTGAAGCTGACCGACAGTTTTGTATCTGTTGAGCCTTCATTAACGCCGTACATTATCTTGTTCATAAAGACATTATAATTGCCCATATCCTCAGCAGCTATCCTGCCGCTTTCAAGAAGCGCAGCTATGGGGTCATACTCAGATGAATTTATAGCCGGCAGTAAATGGCTGTTTGAAGCCGTTACCCATGTATTTGATACATAGTTGATATAAAAATACAGATCACTGTCATCATTAAGCAAAAGCTGTGTAAGGCGGTTACGGTAATTATCCGACATCGGTGAGCGCTCGGTCTCGGCTGCGGGTTTTGACTTTTTCAGGCGCTTAGTCTTATACATCTTAATATCAGCCTTACGCAGCGCCTCATCTATGCTGTCATCATCATCGTAATATATGACCTCATAGCCGCAGCTCATGGCTATCTTATATGGGAAACGCCCGTTGGTATTGAGCCTTTCAAGCTCTGCCTCTACCCTTTGGATAAACTCATCACCGCTGCTCAGCTCATCGGCATTTATCAATACTGAAAACTCATCACCGCCGAAGCGTGCGCAGATACCCTCCTCGCCTGCACTTTTAACAAGCGTGTCGGATATTGCCTTGATAGCCTTATCACCCTCGGTATGCCCGAAGGTATCGTTTATGAATTTCAGCCCGTCCATATCTATTGAGTAGATAATGACATTCTTGCGGCGTATACGGCTTTTTCTTATTATCTGCATAGCGTGCTTGTAAAAGCCCCGCCTGTTGAAAATACCCGTAAGCGAATCACGAATATGCATTTCCTCAAGCACCTCATTGGCGTGCTCGAGGTTTATGCGGTTCTTGTAATTCTCAAGTATTTGGTTTGTGTTGCTGATAAATCTGTGAACGTTTTTCAGATTGAGCTTATCGTCATCAAAATCAACAGCAATATAACCTATTACCTCTCCGATAAAATGCATCGGCGAAAACATAATAGAGTTATGCGTATCAAGCGCATAGCCAAGCTCGGGCAGCAATCTGTTCACAGGGAACTGCGACTGCTCCTCACGTTTGTTCATTCCGTTCATCTCGGCAAGAATGACCATTCGGCTGGTAAAATGCTCATAGCATCGCACAGGGTCTTTTTTAGCGGTAAGAAAATCGGAATTGATACAGCACCAGGTATAATGAAAATCAGCATGGTTGACCATAAGCTCGGTTATATCGCTTATATCCCTGCACTCCATAGACCTTGAAAGATAGCCGAACATAATCTTTTCATGCCCGTCATAGACGGCTGTCATATCATACAGCTCGATTATCTTGTCGCCTGCTATCTCCCCCGAGTGCTGCTTGCAGCCGCAGCTTTCGGTGAGCATCAGCTTATATGGAACATATTCCTTGCGGACACTTCTGTTTCCGGCAAGTGCTTCATTTATCATTTCAAGCGCCTTTATGCCCACCTGATCTATGTCGGGGGCGGCTGTTGTTATATTGGGTACATAGTATTTTTGCAGTGTTATGCCGTCAAAGCCGGTAACAAGTATATCATCAGGCACCTTTATGCCATGCTTTCTAAGCACCTGTACAGTTGTGATCGCCATAGTGTCATTACAGCAAATGATAGCCTCTGGCAGCTCTTTGCCGGAAGAAAGGAACCCCTCTACCACCTTCTGAGTAGGTTCTGTCCAAAAATCACCGTAACCGAGCCTGTCGGGGTCAAACTCAATGTCGTTCTCTGCAAGCACTTTTTTGAACACATCAACTCTCTCCTCAGAGAATGAATTGCCCTCAAAGCCCGCAACAAGGTTGACCCTTCTGCAGCCGTGTTCCTCAATAATATGGCGTACTATCTTTTCAAAGGTGTTTACATAATCAAACATTATGCTCGAGCAGCCCTCTATATCCCTGTCGATACTTATTATCGGCAGATCCATGGCTCTTGCATCACTGATTATCTTATTTGTAACTCTGTCAGATTTTATAGATTCGGGCAGGATAATGAGTGCATCAAGCAGCGCCGTGTTGATAAGGCTGAATATACTTGAAGCCGCTCTTGTAAACAGCGTATCATTATACATATCGTCAAAGCTCGAGAAAAGCAGCACCTTAAAACTGTGCTTCTCGGCATATCTGCATATGCTCTTTACGACATCATAAACGTTCTCCTCCTGGATACCGCAAACGCATATACCTATTATTTTGTATTCTTTGCCGGTGTTTTCATCAACATACATTTGCGTGACCTCCAATATATAGTATACTATCTATTACATTTTATCACATTATTACAAAATTGTCAATAGACACTAAAGGAAAATTATAGAATAACAACAAAAACAGCATCAGGTCGCCCCGATGCTGTTGTATTATATTTGATTTAGCAGTAAAACCGCATATCAGCCGTTAACGAGCTTATCTGCAAGGTCTTCAAGCTGCCCTCTTGTACGTGCATCGAGGGAAGATCTGATAGTGACCATAGGCTCGATAAGAGTAATATCCTTAAACCCGTCAACATATGACTTGATAACTCTGCCAGCCGAGGGTGCCCATGAGCCGTTCTCGATAATAGCGATAGTTCTGTTTCTGTAAGTCTTTGCTTTGAGCTTTATAAGGAAATACTCCATAGCCGGGAAAACGCCCGCATCATATGAAGCTGACATAAGCACAAGCCTGTCATACCTGAAAGCGTCCTCTACAGCCTCAGCAACATCATCTCTTGAAAGGTCAAAGAGCGATACCTTTTCAGCACCCTTTGCTGTGAGCATTTCGGCAAATTCCTTTGCGGCAGCCGCCGTGTTGCCGTGTATAGATGCATAAGCTATAGTTATGCCCTTATCCTCAGGTGTATATGAAGACCAGGTCTGATATTTGCCTATATAGTAGCCAAGGTTATCGGTAAGAATAGGACCGTGGAGCGGAAGAATCTTCTTTATATCAAGTGCTGCTGCCTTTTTGAGCAGACCCTGCACCTGAAGGCCGTATTTACCTACGATATTGAAATAGTATCTTCTTGCCTCACAAGCCCAATCCTCATCGGTATCAAGTGTGCCGAACTTGCCGAAAGCATCAGCTGCAAAGAGTATCCCCTCGCTCTGCTCATAAGTCACCATTACCTCAGGCCAGTGTATCATAGCAGCAAAGATGAATTTAAGTGTATGAGAGCCAAGCCTCAGCTCGTCACCGTCCTTGACCTCGACCTTTCTGTCACCGAGATCAAGCCCCTCAAAGAACTGTGAAAGGAACATAAATGTCTTGACATTGCCCACGACCTTCATATCGGGATATTTGTTAACGATAGCCAGCACACTTCCCGAATGATCCGGCTCAACGTGCTGAACAACGAGATAATCGGGCTTCTTGCCGTCAAGACCAGCCTCAACGTTTGCAAGCCACTCGTCTGTCTTTGAAGCATCTACCGTATCCATTACAGCTATCTTCTCATCAAATATGATATATGAATTGTATGCCATGCCGTTGGGCACTTCATACTGGCTCTCAAAAAGGTCAATATCCTTATCATCTACACCT
The DNA here is from genome assembly GCA_017544125.1 of Ruminococcus sp. Classification (GTDB taxonomy): domain Bacteria; phylum Bacillota; class Clostridia; order Oscillospirales; family Ruminococcaceae; genus NK3A76. The sequence goes on from JAFYET010000195.1 coordinate 6,828, forward strand.
ACATAGGTCACAGCATCTGTTATCTTGAAATTTGCCATTTTAACTCCTCCGTTTCTCCCTCTTACGGGGATATATTTCATATTAAGTATATCAAAAAATATAGTATTTGTCAAGTGCAGTAAACAAAAAAGCAGCAGTTGACCGCTGCCGCTTATTCTTTGGTATGATGTTTTCTGCTGCGAAAGCTCTCTATGATCTTTTCTCTGAAAATAAAGCCGATAACGGCAAGAATGATGAATATGCCGACCATAACAAAAGCAAGCACATAGCTGCCCGTCATAATGCTCTGCCCCAATACAGTAGACATTATTACCGCAGGCAGTCTGAATGGCATTACAAACATAAAGAAATCACGCTTATCCACCTTTGTAAGAGGAACAATATACGACAGCACGTCTTTCGGAACGCCGGGGATAATATACAGTATTATCAGCACCCTTATGAGCTTTTCCTCATCATGCAGGAATTTGAACCTTTCAAGATGCTTGCTGTCAACAAACGCCTCAACGAGCGGTCTTCCGAGAAACCTTACGAGCATGAATATCACAAACGTCCCGAGCATTATCCCCGCAAATGAGAATAACGCCCCAAATAGCCAGCCGAACATCATTCCCCCGACTATCTGTATCGGCGGGATAACGGCTATTATCACCTGCACCGCCTGTATCACGATAAAGAGCAGTATGCTCCAGAAGGTGTCGAAGCGCTCAAACATCTCTTTTATCTTTTCTCTGCCCGAGGCGGACTTCATATCATTGACATAAGGGAAAACGAGCACCGTAACAAAAACGATGAGCCCGATAAACAGTGCAAGGCTCACCACCCTGACTATCCACCTTCTCCTCATGACCTTTGCTTCTCTGTCCATTTTATTTTCTCCCGATTATCTTTTTTCTGAACCAGTACATATATATCCTTGTCAGCTCACCGAGAAGATAGTCATAAAGCATAAACAAAACATTTGCAAAGCCCCACATGGCGTATATCGAATACTCCCCCAGCCAGCCGAGGTCTTCAGTAAAATCAACGCCGGTAAAGAGCTTTGTAAATACCAAATAGTATACCACAATAGCCGCATTGAACACCGCAAACTTTATAGCCCACCTTGCAAGCAGCAGAGGTATCTTATCAAGGGAATATCTGAGTATAGGGTAATAACCCATAAACAGAATAAATAGAAAGCTCGCCTGATAATTCGGTGTCAGAAACAAACAGAGGATACTTACCGAGATATACGTCATAAGCGCCCACTTGCGGTTAGCCTCAACAATGACCACCACCATGGTAAAGCCCGCATACATTGGCAGCGCATAGTCAAGCATAGGGAAAACGCCGCTCATAAACATTATAAGCAGCGCAAGCGCACTTGTTACGCCGCAAAGCGAGACCTTAAAAGCCTTATCCTTCATCATATGCCCCTATCAGCAGCATGGTATAAGGTCGCCGCCCATCATCTCACAGCAGCAGTCGGCGATACAAAGGGTGGTGCAGGTATTTGAGCAGTCATCACCGTTTCGGTATGCACGGGGCGCACCGTATACGTCACGGCTGCCGTTCATATAGCCGCCGCTGTTCATATTCATGCGGTTGTTGGCTGCGTTGTATTCGGGGTTGTTAGGCTCCATACGGGCTGCGATATCGAAATACTTTGCCGCCTCGCCCAGCCAGCCCCTTGAATAGCACACCGAGCCCTTAAGGAAGAACCACTCGGCGTTTCTGCTGTTTTCTGGAACGCTGTCAAGGTCTCTGTCAGCATCTGTAACATTGCCACGCTGTATCATCTGCCTTACAGCCCCGTAGTTGACATCGTATGACGAGCCCGAATAGCCGTAATCATAGCTGTTTGCACCGCTCCTGCGCATATTCATTATCTCATCATAGGCTTCGTTTATCTCAGCCATCTTTTCCTCAGCCACCTCGGAAAGCGGGTTGTCCTGATAGCGGTCGGGGTGGTATTTTTTTACAGCCTCTTTATACGCTTTCTTTATTTCGTCTTCCGAAGCATTGGGGGTTATCCCGAGTATCTGATACGGGTCTTTACTTGTCATATTACTTCTCCTTATTTCTTTTGATTTTACTGAATTTTCCTTTTTTCACAAGCTCAAATACATTTTTGAGCCCCACATAGATTATATTATCAAGTGTCGCTCTGTACATCTTTACATCAAGCTGCATATAACACACGGCAAGCTCGCCGAGAGTAAGGTTTACAGCGTTCTCGCAGAATCTGACTATTTTTCTGTATTCAGCGCTGCTAAGCTCGCCGCCGTTTGCGCTCACGCCATCTATTAGCAGCAATGGATTATAATTGCCCGACTTACGATCCTTCCTCACATCGTCAAGCGCATCTGTTATATACACATACCTGCCGAGCTGATAGCCAAACCGCCCCAGCAGACTTTGCTTATCCTCATCATCTGACAGTGAGGAAAAGACCGCCTGCATCATTCTTGCTGTCGGGTCACACGCCTTATCGAGTATGGGGGTACGCTGGGCTTCATATTCAAGCTGCAATTTCATCTGCTCTGCTATCTGCTCATCAAGCTGGGGGCAGCGCTTTCTGGCGGCCTTATAGCCTTTGGAGAGTGCTGCCATAGCAGCTCTTGATACTCCCCTCTCGGCAAGCCCGCCGTCTGCAACACCGTCTGACAGCTTGTAATGAACAAGTATCGCCGCCGCATCTACGGGGTATTCAAGTCCCTTGTTATCATACACACAAAGCCTTTTATTTATAGGGTGAACAGGGCAGCGCTCACGCCTTGCCTTTACGGGTATCTCGTTTACTGCCATATTCATCATCGCAAGAAAGGTCATATCATAGCTGAGTGTTAGGCGAGATGCCTGCCCGGTACGCTTTGCCATCTGCTTGCATAGCCCGCAGTATATCGCCTGATATGTCTCATATTCACATATTCTCAGATAAGGCTTGAAAGCCCTGATATAACCAAACATAAAGCCACTCCGTATATAATATACCAATAATGTGTAATTCTCGTGTTAAGAAGTTAAATACTTACACAAATTATACTACTTTTTATGGAAAATGTCAACAAAGAGTGCGATATTTACGTTAACAAAGGATTTTTTTATTATCAAGGCTTGAAAAATGCGGGGACTGATGATATAATATAGACAATAAAGCATTGACCACAAAGGAGGCGGTCATTATGTTAAAAAGGATAGCTGCCATATTGCTTGCTCTGACGCTTGTTGCAGCAGTTGGCTGCGGAGACACTGACGAGAGCAGCAAAAGCAAAAAGAACGCTGAAAGCGCCGACAGTTCTTCTAATGCAGAGTCATCACAAACAGACGAGAGCGAAGATGAGCCCGAAGAGCAGACAGCATCTTCAGAGATAGGCGAAAACGGCGCAAAGGCCGTATACAAAGCAGAGCTTACATTCACAGCCGAGGAGAACGGCGAAAAGGTGCTGTTTGATGACCTGTACGGCAAGCACGCACTTCACACGGCAGTTGTGGGGCTTGTGGGCGCACCTGTAGAGGTGAATTACAACGAAAACAGGATAAAGGGCGGCAAGCTGACTTTCTACATAGACAAAGATGAACTGTTGGGCGTAAGACCCGACGCACTGATGTTTTTATTCTTTGAAGAGGATAAGCAGAATTACCTGGAGCTTTCAGACACGGTAATAGACGACAGCGGCGAGCTGACCGCATCTGTTGACATTGATTCACCGGGAGTATACCTTCTTGTAAACAAATACACCTGGCTGAATGCTTGGGGCGCAGGACTTGACGATGACGGCTATGAAGAAGGCTTCGTCCCCGGGATAGAGAGCATAGCCCCCTCTGCTGAATGGGAGCTCAACGAAGATGTCGGCGATATCATAAAGCTGACCGATAAGGACTACCTTATGCAGAACGTAGCTGATGACAGGTCGGCGGTTTTCCATGTATCAACGCCCGAGCAGCTGGCATCGGCTTGCTATTATGTCAACTGCTGCAAGGACTACATGGGGCAACACCCCGACATCACCATAGAGCTTGACAGTGACATTGACCTCAACGGCATAAACTGGTCGCCCATGGGCTGGTATATGGCAGGAATGGACAACAGGTTCAAAGGCACTATCAACGGCAACGGGCACTCGATAAAGAACCTTAACGTAAGAGGGCATGATGATGCGGGGCTGATAGGTATATCATTCTACTGCAAGGTGAGTGATCTTAAGATCGAGAATGCTTATATTGAAGGCACCACCTGCGGCGTTCTGCTGGGCGAGGATATTTCATCGACGGTAACGAACATTGAATGCTCGGGCATAGTAAATGGCAGTGAGGGCGGCTCTATCGGCGGTGATTACCACACAAAGTACATAGGCTGCAAAGCAAATGTCATCGTCAACGGTGCTGATTTCGGGAATGAGTTTTTCTCATACGGGCAGAAGGCTGCCGCAAGAGCCGCTGATGAATTCGGCAGACCCGAAAAGCTGACGGTCAAGGGCAGCAAGGTCATACGTGAGGCAGGGCTTGAGGATAAATACGACAACCTCGGCTGGAGCGTATCGGCAGGGCTTGAAAGAGGGGCTGAAAAGGAAACGGAATTCGACCTCTCGACGGTCTTTGACAAGGGCGAGTATACCGTCGAGCTTACCGCATTTATCGACGGCAGGTATATACCCATAAGCGAACCTGTCACTGTAATAGTTGAATAGTTTATCAAACGTGGGCTTTTGCTTTGTGCATCAGCCCACGTTCAGCTTTATACCCACCACATCATCAAGCGGCACTGTCTGCTTATCAAAGAATATGAACTCTCTGTTGACCGTGTCTATAAGGCGCACGGTGCCTGTTTTATCCTTGAGGCAGCCGCCCTGCTTATACTTATCCTTCACAAAATAGGTAAGCGTGACAAGCGGCTGCTCGGGAAGCCTTTCATAAAGCTCGCAAAAGCTCTTATCAAGGCTTTGGGCATCGTCATCGCACAGCTCGGGCTTTGCTTCGGTATAGCGTGCCTGATCGGCTATTATCATATCAAAGCCTGTAAGTGCTGCAAAGGGTGCAAACTGCGCAGCCCTGTCGTGCAGTGACATTGGTCTGTGCCTTGGCGGCACTGCGTATGCAATATCTATTATATCACTGTATTTATTCATCACTTTCACCTACGCTTTATGACCGCCTATCTGGCGGTTTCTTTCTATGGCGGTAGCGCCCTCGAGGAAATTCGAGCCTTTTAAGACGGCGTTCTTGCCGTATTTGCGCTTTATGCGCAGCATTGCAAGCTGAAGGTCCTTCTCCCTGCCAAGGGCAAACAGCCTGTCCTGATACTCCTCATCGCTTTCTGCGGGCGAAAAGAGGTCAAGCTGTTCATACTGCTGCGACTTCGGTATATGCTTTTCATCTATAACACCACAGGCGGTTATGCAAAGCCGCCTTGAATAGAGGTCTTTATCGTATATACGGTAAAAAAGCTCATCAACAGCCCCGGTTATCATTTTTGCCGAGCTGGTATACTGCGGCAGGTTCTGTGTGCCGTGGGCGTGCTTTGGCACGAGCCTGCCGTA
>JAFYET010000020.1 GCA_017544125.1 Ruminococcus sp.
AATATAAGTCAGGTCTGTATTCTTCGCTCATAGCTATGCGCCTCCTTACTAAAAACAAACAGCGCCCGAAAAACACCATTCAAGCACTGCAACACTATTATTATACTACATTTAGAATTAAATGTCAAGCGGAATTTGTAAATGTAATGTTAAATAAAAAATCTCGAAAAAAGTTGAAAAAAACTATTGACAAACGCCAAAAAGTGTGCTATACTGTATTCAAGGAAAGAGGAAAGGGGCAAATCCGAAAGGGGCAGCCGGGGCGGCGTAAGGGTCGCACATCAGATGAGGCTGCATATCGGGGTCAGGTGCCCAAGAGGTTTTAGTAAAAGCCTCCGGAAACGTATATTTCCCTCCTTATCTAAAGTGGTTCGGAATCAGGCTGTTGGTAGAAGTGGGTACACTTAATTTGAGAAGTCTGCCGCAGTCCCGTTAACATACTTTAAATCTATCGAAAGGAGCCAGAGCCCATGGACAATTTAGAACCAAAGAGCATCCGAAGGCTCGGCGACAGTGACTGATCTGATAGTGGGGCGTTAAGACCCGGGTTTGTAGACCGGCTGGCCCAAGTGAATGATAAGAATTTAGTCGTCGCCGATACCTTCCAAGCTATCCCACCAATCAGTTTATGATGCGGGGTGCTCAAAGTATCAGCGATATTTTTATATCCTTCTGACAATTGAATATTTGGAACTTTATATAAGGAGCTGGTTTTTATGATTAGCTTAAAGAGGTTTCAGAAAACATTTTAGAATGGAGTGAGTCCAATGCACGACTTAAGTTTTAGTGAGGTTTACCTGAATATTTAGAAAGTGGTGAATCCAATGTAAACTGTAGTCAGCTCACAGTTTGATTTGAGTCTTCAAACTTGAACCAAATTAAGGATCATGTTAATAGAATTTCTTTAGCGTCTCTTTTGAAGGGAGTGGTGGATATGATTAGTATGATTGTCCACAGGATTTCTCTGAATATCTGAAAGAATGGGGTGAGTCCGCCGAGAAATTCAGCTTAGCGCCTGCTTGTTAAGGGGCGCATAGGATCAGTAAATTTTAAACGAAAGGTTTGAGTCCAATGGCATAGCGATTTGGCTTTTAGATGACCAAATATTTTAAGAAAGGGTTGTTTCCGATGGCTTGACATAAATGCAGGCTTGATGAATGAATACGACGAAAGGAAATAATTCCAATGGCTATGTAAAATTTTTTCTCGACTAACATATTTTGAGTAGGAGTGATGCATAATGATCACGAGGAAATGCATCTTAACGAATATCTGAGAGATTGGAGTGAGTCCACCCGAAAGTTTAGTCAGGTGCTAAATGTGGCACAGGAAAATTTGAAGATTTCGAGGCAGGCCTTAATTATCCGGTGCCTGCCTCTTTTATTTCCTCCCTTGGCGTGAGCCTGCAGGGTGGTAAACGGTCGCCTTGTTACCTTTTAACACAGTGTGCGCCTTCGCATATAATATTCTTACAGGCACGGCTCTGCGAGAATTATGCGTTGAAAGTGGTAAAGGGGAGCAGCAGTTTTCGGCGGCCGCCTGATAATATAAATACAGCCCGGGGTCTTGCCTCGGGCTTTGTTTTTGCTATGTGTTAAGCAGCGCTTCAACCTGCTCACGTTTTTCAAAAAGCACGCAGCCGCCGTCGTGGTCATCAAGCAGTATGCTGCCGCTTTGTAAAGCTGTGAACAGCGGCGAGTTTATGGCATCACGCAGCGATGTGTCTTTGACATTTATATCAGAGTATGGCGAGAACGGGCATGGCTCGGCACCGCCGTGTGAGTTTATGTGGAAAAAGCCCCTGCCTGCCGCAACGCACCCGCCCGATGATTTTTCATCACCGGGGAAGGATATGAACACCGTCTCGGGCAGCCTGCTACGAAGCTTTGATATGGCAGCTGATATGTATTGCCGCTCAGTGTCTGTCGGGGCAAGCTCACGGCTCTCGTCATTTACGGGAACGTATTCTACAAATATCACCGCCTTGCAGCCTTTGTCTGCCAGCTCACCTATAAACGCCTCAGAGGTCACTTCCTTGTAATTGTCTGTTGTAACGGTCACAGAAGCCCCGAAGATAAGCCCCCGCCGTTTAAGCTCACACATATTGGCATTCAGCTTGTCGTAAATGCCGCTGCCACGCCGCTTGTCGGTGGTCTCACGCCCGCCCTCTATGCTCATTATGGGAATGAGGTTGCGGCAGTTATCAAGCAGCTCAAAATACCGCTCGTCAATATATGTGCCGTTAGTGAATACGGGGAAGAGTATGCTCTGCACACCGCCTGCGGCTTCTATCACATCACGCCTTATCATCGGCTCGCCGCCTGCAAGCAGTATAAAGCTCACCCCGAGCGCCTCAGCCTCTTTGAAAACCCGCAGCCACTCGTCACGGCTAAGCTGCGCTACCGGCTCACTGTCGTTGGTGGCATTGCTGCACCGTGAATAGCACCCCGCACAGTGCAGGTTGCAGCTGCTGGTTATGCTCGCAATAAGAAAGGGCGGTATGTGCAAGCCGCTGTCTTCGGCTTTCCTGCGCTTTTTTGAAGCCGCCTTGCTCGCTGCTGCAAATTTCAGCATAAAGGCACTTTCCTTCGGGTTTTTGAGCGTCGCCTTTACTGATTCGGCAACTATACGCTCAACGCCCTTTGTCATGTATTTTTGTATGTCAAAGCTATTGCTCATCTGTTTCACCTGCTTTGCTGTTTTGGTTTGTGTATATTATACCATAAACCGGCATTGCAGTCAATCCCCGTTATCGGGGGGGATGTCTTTCAGCTCTGCTCGCTAAACCCTTTGCGGGGCAGTGCTTTTTCACGTTCGAGCTTGATGTCACGCCTTATGCGCTCGGCAACTATGAATATGTATTCTGAGTTGGTGGGGCTGCTTTTCAAAAGCGTTGAGTGTACGCCGAAGTATCTTACCGTTACCTCGGGCGGCACCTTTTCCCAGCTGCGCCCTATCGCGGTGCGCACCCCACGCTCTATGCAGGAGGGCTTTGCACCGTGTATCTGCGCAACTTTCGGGTATATCGTCTTTGATATGCGCCTTACTATGTCGGGCTCGCTTATCACAAGTGTGAGTATGCTGCGAAGATACCTGTAGCCGCAGTAGTTGGGTGTTATGCTAAGCTCGCATAAAGCGTGGCTCACTCTCTCAAAAAGCTCTGTTTCGTAGCTTATCTCGGGGTGTATCCTCTTGTTGCCGAGCATATCTTCAAGCGAGCGTATCACCGTGTCGGCGTTCGTGTCTGCGGGCAGCACAGCATCAGCACCGCCCATTAAGTATCTGCTCTTCTCCTTCTCGCCAGATGAAGCGAGAACTATCACCTTGGGCTTGGTGTCGGTCTTTTTTGCCTGCTCTATAAGTCTGACAGTTTCTCTTACGGTTATCTGCTCGTCGATGAGCAAAGCATCGGGCTTGAAAAGATAATCCGTCCTGTATAGCTCATCTGCGTGGGGGTCGCTGCATTTAACACGCTGCCCCGACAGCGTAAGGCGGTCTGTCAGTTCATTTTTCGTTAAAGTTTTTGTCGGTAAAAGAAATTTGTAGCTTTGCATTTTTTGATCTACGTCCTCTCGTTTATGGAAAATTTTGCGAAAGGTATTATAGCACAAAAAATCATGTTTGAAAAGCCTTTTTGATAAATTTTGGTTTTGTATAAAAAATTCGGCGGCGAAGCGTGTCGTTTTTCTGCCGCAGCTTAAAAAATGCACAGATGATTGCAAATTTTCCGTTTATCTGTATGGGGTGTAAAAGAATTCATAAATTAGTTATTGACAAACCGGCGCAAATGTAATATAATATGTGTGTTATATCACTAAAGGCATTGACGGAGATAGTAGTTGTTCAGAATAAAGCCCCAGCGAGCTGCGGAGAGTGTGAGCGCAGCGTGAGTAGCTGTGTGACGAAGATCACTCCCGAGCTGCAGCCCGAAAGGTGACGAGTAGGCGCTGACGTAGTTCCTGCGTTAGGGGGAGGCATATGAATGTATGTGAAAAATGGTGGTTTATAAGCGTAAGGTTTCCTTGCGTCCGTTTTCGGGCGTGGGGTTTTGTTTTTTTAAAAGGAGTGTGTGTCAAGTGTATAAGAAGGTCGAGAACAACATTAACTTCGTGCAGAGAGAAAAGCAGATAGAGCAGCTGTGGAAGGATAAGGATATTTTCAACAAGAGCATGGATACAAGAAAGAAGGGCGAGAGCTACGTGTTTTATGACGGCCCGCCTACGGCTAACGGCAAGCCGCATATAGGCCACGTTCTTACCCGTGCCATAAAGGATATGATTCCCAGATACAGAACTATGAAGGGCTATATGGTGCCCCGTAAGGCAGGCTGGGATACTCACGGTCTTCCCGTTGAGCTCGAGGTCGAGAAGATGCTGGGTCTTGACGGTAAGGAGCAGATAGAGGAATACGGTCTTGAGCCCTTTATAACCAAGTGTAAGGAATCTGTATGGAAGTATAAGGGTATGTGGGAGGATTTCTCCGGCACCGTCGGTTTCTGGGCTGATATGGAAAACCCCTATGTAACATATCATAATGACTTTATCGAGTCTGAGTGGTGGGCACTTAAGCAGATATACGATAAGGGTCTGCTCTATAAGGGCTTCAAGATAGTTCCTTACTGCCCCAGATGCGGAACGCCCCTTTCCTCTCATGAGGTCGCTCAGGGCTATAAGCTCGTCAAGGAGCGCTCGGCTGTTGTACGATTCAAGATAGTCGGTCAGGATGCTTACTTCCTCGCATGGACGACCACCCCCTGGACGCTGCCCTCAAACGTAGCCCTCTGCGTTAACCCCGATGAGACATACTGCAAGGTCAAGGCTGCTGACGGCTATACATATATCATGGCTCAGGCGCTGCTCGATACTGTTCTCGGCAAGCTCGCTGAGGATGATAAGCCCGCATACGAGGTTATCGAGAGCTATAAAGGCTCTGACCTCGAGGGTATGGAGTATGAGCCGCTTTTCGCTTACACAGGTGAAGAGGCAAAGAGACAGAAGAAAAAGGGTCACTACGTAGTAATGGATTACTATGTAACTATGTCTGACGGTACGGGTATAGTTCATATAGCTCCTGCATTCGGTGAAGACGATAACAGGGTCGGCAAGAAGTATGACCTGCCCTTCGTTCAGTTTGTTGACGGCAAGGGCAATATGACTAAGGAAACACCCTACGCAGGCACATTCGTAAAGGATGCTGACAAGCTGGTGCTCGTTGACCTTGACAAGGAAGGCAAGCTCTTCGATGCGCCCAAGTTCGAGCATGATTACCCCCACTGCTGGAGATGTAATTCACCCCTTATCTACTACGCTCGTGAGTCCTGGTTCATAAAGATGACAGATGTTAAGGACAGGCTCATCGCAAACAACAACACTATCAACTGGATACCCGAGAGCATAGGCTCAGGTCGTTTCGGCGACTGGCTCAAAAATGTTCAGGACTGGGGCATTTCAAGAAACAGATACTGGGGCACACCTCTCAATATCTGGGAGTGCGAGTGCGGCTGCCGTCACTCAATAGGCTCTATCGAGGAGTTAAAG
>JAFYET010000196.1 GCA_017544125.1 Ruminococcus sp.
GTATTTATCCCCCAGAACACACGCTGCCTGCGCATCATATCCTGGTGCTGCGTATTTGCAGGGCTTACCTTCACGTTCTTTTCATTATGGAAACAGGAGTTTTTATTTGCAGCGTTTTTTGCTATGTTCCTCGGCCTTATAATGCGTGTTCTGAAAAACGTTTTTGAAAAAGCGGTAGAGCTTAAATCAGAAAACGACTTTACCATATAAGGGGGCGCAGACGTATGGCAATTATAGTGAATTTAGATGTTATGATGGCTAAACGCAAGATTTCCTCAAATGAGCTGGCTGAAAAAGTCGGTATTACTGCCGCTAACCTTTCAATACTAAAGACAGGCAAGGCTAAGGCAGTAAGGTTCTCGACGCTTGATAAGATATGCGAGGTGCTCGAATGCCAGCCGGGAGATATTCTTGAACACGAATAGATAAAAGACAACAAAACGGATAAAAAAAATATATAACAAGGAGAGATAACAATGAACGATAATTTTAATCAGCCTGCCGGCGGGCAGACCGCCCAGCCTGTAAATCAGCCGCCTTACAGTGCTGCGCAGGTGCAGTATAACAATTGCGCCCCGGGCTTTAATCAGGGGCAGGTGATGTATGCCCCGGGCTATGCACAGGGTAACATCAGAACAAAAGAGCCCACGGTATTCTCACGGCATGAAAAGATATTCGCCGTCGCTGCGGCAGCGCTTTCATTCTTGTTTGTGCATTTTGTGCTGTGGAACACCTCAGGCTTTTTCACAACGCTCTTTTATATGATGCTTTTCACAGCCGTTTCGGTATATCTTAAAAAGACGGGTCATGTATTCAAGCGCTCGCATAAGGTCTGGCTGTCGGTGATGCTTGTCTTTTCCACCGTTTTCTCTGTCACAGCAAATGAGCTTATCAAAAGCCTTGACCTGGTATTCCTCATAATAGGTGCCGCTTACCTCATCTACTCTGTCACCTCCGGCAAGGAAATGTTCGGCAGGTTTGCACCCTTTGAGGTTGCCAAGTGTACTGTAGAGAACCCATTCTCACACTTTGACAAGGAGTTTTCCGCAGTAAACAGCCTGGTCAGGTCATCAAAGAAGGGCACAAATATCAGGGCCATACTCTTAGGGCTGATATTTGCCGTTCCCCTCACCGTCGTCGTTGCAGCCCTGCTCATGTCAGCAGACCAAGGCGTTGAGCGTATGCTAAACTCACTGGCTGATATGGTGAATGTCGATAATGTATTCTCACTTGTATGGCAGCTTGCATTTACCCTGCCCGTCTCGGGTTATCTTTTCGGTATGCTTTATTCACACACCCACCCCGAAAAGACAGCTGCCCTCAACGAAAACGAATGTGAGATAAAAATCAGAAAAATGCGCATGGTCAATAACATTGCGGTATATTCCGCAGTTACGCCCATATGCCTGCTTTATGTAATGTTTTTCATCTCTCAGGCAAACTACTTCCTCTCAGCGTTCAATAACGCCCTCCCCGAAAACTACAGCTACGCCGAATATGCACGCAGGGGCTTCTTTGAGCTTTTTGCTATAATGCTTATAAATGCAGCCGTTATATTCTTCATCAGCTTCTTCTCCAAAAAGACAGGTGAGGAAAAGCCTGCGGCACTTAAAGTATACTCGGTAGTGATATCAGTTTTCACGCTGCTCATATCCGCCACCGCCATAAGCAAAATGGTGATGTATATAGAAAACTACGGGCTTACCCAGCTGCGTGTATACACGACCTGGTTTATGGTACTTACGGCTATGATATTTGTATTCATTATCATCAGGCAGTTTAAAGCCGGCTTTCCTTTGGTGCGTGCTGCCGCAGTTGCTTTCACCGTGATGTTCTCGCTGCTTTGCTTTTCACGCCCCGATGCGTTGATAGCAAGATACAATATGGAAAACTGCTATGACTCAATAACCTTCCATGATATAGTCGAGATGAACGACCTTTCAGCCGATGCTGCCGCTGTCATTACCGAGCCCGGATACCGTGAGCTTATTGACAGCAAATACGATAAAAGCAAGGCAAAAAGCAATGCTGAAAGAAAGAACGAATACAGCGAAAGCGAAACAGGCTCGCAATACCTTATCAGCCGTGCCGAGAATAAGCTCGACCGCAGCCCTTATAATAACTTCAACCTCTCAGCCCTCAAAGTAAGAGCGAACATTAGCTGATACATAGTCCCTTAATATAACAGCAAAAGTGCCATACACCAACAAATGTGGTGTATGGCACTAATTCTTTATTACCTATCGTCACTGCGCCGCCGGCTGCTCTGCGGGCTGCTCTGCGGGCGGGTCAGTGTCTGCCGGGGGATCAGTATCTGCCGGCGGGTCGGTATCAGCAGGCGGGTTTGTGTCAGCAGGCGGGTCTGTCTGCTTAGGCTCGGTCTGCTTCGGTTCTGTCTGCTGAGGCTCGGTATCGGCAGGCTTTGTATCCTTGGTCGCCTTGGTCTTCTTGGTCTTCTTCTCGGTCTCTGTTACCGTTTCAGATGTGGTGGTCGTCCAGGTGCCTGTATACTTGGCGGTCGTCGCCTTGGTGGTGGTAGTGGTGGTCGTGGTGGTGATGACCAGTGACTCGTCTATCTCGCCTATCTGCACAACGCCCCACTTGCCGTCCTTTCTCACCCATGCAAGACCGTTGAGCACAGGCCTTGCCTGCTCGAACTCGCCGGGGGTGACTACAACGTTGCCCTTCTTGTCATAGTAGCCGAAGCGCCCGTTGACGGAAACTACCACATACTGCCCTGCAAACAGGTAAGGGTGGAAGCCCTCAGACACCAGCAGGTTGCTTGCAAGCGATGCCTGCGGCACCGAGTCACAGATAAAGTCGATTATATGCTCGCCCTTGCCGTTTACATAGCCCCACTTATCATTCTTGCAAAGGGCAATGCAGGTAGAACCCGTGCCTTTATATATAGGAAGGTATGCATCGTCATACTCAAAGTCGGTAAGCAGCTCGCCGTTCTGGCAGAGTGCGAATTTCTCTTCAAGTATATCCACCGCATACTTGTCATTGCCCTTGTCGGTGGCGTTTATGCCCTGAACCGCAACGAGCTTCTTGCCGTTGTAGGGCTTTGCGTACTTATCCTTGTAATTCTGGTAGTAGCACTGCTTCTTTGCATCGTCATAGAAGAAGTAGCGATCCTTTATAGTTCTGTCAGAGCTGACGTGGGTTATGTAGCCCGAAGCATCTATGGCGCAGTATTCAGTGCTGTCATTTGTGACTTTTGACAGGGTCATCATGCCGTCATAGCCTATGTAGTAATCGGTATACTCGGGCTTTACCATTATAACGCCCTTATAGTCGATAAACCCGTAGAGCCCGTCACGCTTGATTATGGCAACACGCATATAGGCGTTGTTTATAACGCCCTCAGTGTTTACCTGCGCCCCGTCGGGTGCTATTATGTTCTCGGCCTCGATATTGGGGCTTAACACCCACTCATAGCTGGTGGAGCGCCCGCTGACACCGCCGCCGGTGTTCTCGCCCTGTGATGAATTGTCTATCTCATCGAGCAGCGAGGGGCGCTTTGAGCTCGATTCGGCATTGCCGCACCCTGCAAGCAGCGATGCGCCGAGTGCTGCCGCAAGTATCAAACAAATCGGTCTTTTCATCGTTTTCTCCAATCTATTCCTTAGTCCATTTTTCCCATATATCAGGCTCATAGCCCACAGCCGCCTGCTTACCGTTGCGAACTATCGGCGTTTTCATGAGCGTTCCGTCCTCAAGCAGCTTTTCCTTTTTGGCTTCATCATCGGCAAGGTACTTGATAAGCGTTGCCGTCTGTGACTTGTTGTTTTCATCAATCACCTTGTCAAGCCCGCCCACAGCCTTTATCACGCTTTCAAGCTCGCCACGGCTCATGGGCTTCTGCTTCAGGTCGATATACTGGAACTTTATCCCCCGCTCCTTAAAAAAGCGCTGGGCTTTCTTTGTGTCAAAGCACTTGTTCTTGCCGAATATCTGTATATTCATCAGAGTATCTTACCTTCCTTGCATTCAAGCACTATCGTAAAGGGGCCGTCGTTCTCCAGAGACACCTTCATATCAGCGCCGAACACTCCCCTCTCGACCCTGCGCCCTGCAAGCTCGCTGCACTTCTCGCAGAAATACTTATAAAGCATATCCGCTTCATCGGGTGCCATAGCGCCTATAAAGCTGGGTCTGTTGCCCTTGCGGCAATCGGCGCACAGGGTAAACTGCGAAACGCAGAGTATATCGCCGCCCACATCTTTAAGCGAGAGGTTTATCTTGTCATTCTCATCAGAGAAGATGCGAAGCCCCGTTATCTTTGAAGCCAGCTTGTCAGCATCCTCCTTGGTATCCCCCTCGGCAGCCCCGAAGAGTATAAGAAAGCCCTTTTCTATCTCGCCGACGGTCTCGCCATCGACCTTTACCCTTGCATAGTTTACCCGCTGAATGACTGCTCTCATTTATCTGACCTCTATGTAATATCTGTAATCAAATGTCTCACCCGCTGCCAGCTTTACGGCGTGGGGCTTTTTCTCTATATCCTCAAACTCATCATCGCAGTAAACAGGCACGCTCGTCCAGGGCTCGAGGCAGACGAACCTCGCCTCATCGTTGCCTGTTGACGACCATACAGCTATGCACTCGCTCTCGGGGAAGCGCAGAGTAACGCCCCTCTCCCCCTTCTTTGATATGAGCGATATACTCTTTGAGTTCGGCTTATCCTTCATTATAACGTCATGGTCAAAGAGCGCACGGGTCAGCTTATAGCCCTGTTCGTTATCTATGACCGTCCTCTCGCCGCCTGTGAGCAGGGGCTGGATTATCGTTTCGTTCTTTTCATATACTATCTCGTAGTCATCAAAGCTCAGACCCTCCTCGAGGGGGCAGTTGAATGCCGGGTGCCCGCCGAGGTAGAAATACATATCCTTATTCCCCGTGTTCTTAACGGAGTTTAGAACCTCGACGCTGTCGCCGTCTACTGTGAATTTCACTGTCAGCTCGAAGTCATATGGGTATATCTTCAAGGTATCATCATTTGACGTGAGCCTGAAGCCTAAGCTGCTGCCCGACTGCTCGGTACACTCAAACTCCATATCCCTTGCAAAGCCATGGTTTGAGGGCATGGTGTATTCGCTGCCGCCTGCCTTGTACTTCTTGCCCGCAGGTGAGCATATAAACGGGAAAAGAATGGGCGCATACCTCTTCCAGGCATCTCCTGCCTGCCAGATATACTCCACATCATTTTTCTTTACCGAGCAAAGCTCAGCGCCCGAGGTGTTTGCAGAAATTGCAAGTGTATCGGTGATAACTGTATGCTTCATAAGCTGCACGCTCCCTTTTTACTGTATTCGCAATCATATTCATTATACTACGCTTTCCCTTATTTTTCAAGTGCTTTTCGTCAAATGTTTTCAATTTGTAATAATGGCAAAGCGCAAAAAAGACGGCAGGATATACCTGCCGCCCTGATGTCAGTTATTATTTGCCGATGTATTCGTGATACTTCTTGTTGAACTCAGCAAGCTCGGAATCAAATACGTTGGAGTATGTTTCCTTGAGCTGTGTCCATGTAAGCTGGTTGCCGTCCTCGTCATCGGTCATAACGCCTCTGTATACGAGAGCAACAACTGCTTCCTTGGTCTCGTTTGTAGCTGCATCGTTATCAGAGAGCTTTGTGGAGATACCGTAGCCGGGGTCGAATACCTGAACATACTTATCAGAGATAAGCTCATCGTAAACGAGGTTGTACATCTCATCAGACCAGTTGGGGTTAACTGCGTCAAACTTCTCCTTCTCGGTCTGCTTGTACTGATCGTCAACGTAAACTATTCTTGCGCACTCCTGCCAGCACTTAACAGCTTCCTTCTTCTTGGAGCCCTTTACCCACATATAAGCGTTAACGTCGATAGACTGATAGAGTGTATCAGTATCGGGATCTCTCGGGATCGAAACCATGCCCCACTCCTCGCCGTCAGCAGGTGTGTGATCATCAAACGAAGCCCAGGGACCCATAGCGTAGAAGAGTGTCTTCTTCTGGAATGCCTCGGGAGCACCGCCTATCCACTCGGGGTTATAGTAGCCGTTCTTCTTAACGTTTGAAAGGAACTCAGCAGCTCTTGTGAGGTTGCCGTCATCAAGGTTGCTTACATACTCGTCCTTATCAGGATCATACTTAACAAGTGTAGAACCTGTGGAATGATAGAAGAAAGGAGCGAACCAGCCGTTTACACCGTAGAGCGGCTCTTCCTCTGTGGACTGTGCGCAGTACTCTTCCATCATCTCATACCACTTATCCCATGTCCACTCGCCGTTCTGATAATACTCATAGGGGTCATCAAGGTTTGCAGCCTCGAGTATATGCTTGTCATATGTCATTACAGACAGGGGCAGCATATTGATAGGTGCAACATAGTGCTGACCGTTGAGCACGAACTGATCAGCTGTGCCCTTAACGCCGCTCCAGAGGGGCTGCTCAAAGTCAACTATCTCGTCGATAGGCTGGAACATTCCTGCGATTACACTGTAAGGGAATGTCATGCCCTGCTCATACCAGAATATATCAGGCACCTGGTCGGACATAACTGCTGTTGCGAGCTTTTCAAACTTGTTGAGCGATGTTGTTCTTGAATACTTGATAGAACCGCCGAGAGACTCGAAAAGTGTAAGGTCTGTTCTCTTCTCCTTAACAGTCTTGCCGGGGTTGATGTCGAAGTAGGACATCCAGATGAGCTCCTTCTCAGCGCCGTCGGGGATAGCCTCGATGCTGTCCTTAACTGCCTCGGTATCGACCTCTACCTTCTGCTCGTAGCTCTCCTCGCTTGAGCCGTCCTTGCTGCCGCAGCCGACAATGCCGAATGCCATAAGAACTGCCATTGAGCCTGCGAGGATCTTTTTGATATTCTTCATAATGCTGTTTCCTCCATTTCACTCATATAGTGTATCTGAAAATTTAGCTTACGTTTTTCGGGCAGAGGCGGTATGCCCCGTAGGCGGTATGCCCCCTCACCCAAATTTAAGTATATCAAATAATGCATAGGCTGTCAAGAAATCTGCCCGCTATGATATTCATTTGTCATAAGTTTTGGTGGGTTGCACAATTTTGACACATTCAATTTGTGAATAAAGTATATTATTTTGTTACCGAATTTTAAGGCATTTGCACAAAAATACACCCGCATTGCATATGCAGCTTTCTTAAACGTTTTCTGTAATCGCCCTAAAATATTAAGATATGCGAATATCATCATATCATCATAGTGCAAAATTCCCTTACACAAAAATACAAAACAGCCGCCCAAAAAGGGCAGCTGCTCGGTTTCATATTTTTGCAAGTTTTCATATCATTGTCAGAACGCCGGCTCACAGCGCTGCACATTCTGCCCATATGGATATATGTCGGCGCAAGCCGACACAATAATTATGCATTATCAAACCTTGCCCGTTGACTCACGCAGTATTATGTCGTGACCCATATAGTAGAACTTCTTATCCTTATTGGCAGAGCCGATATTCTCGATGAGCTTTCTTGCCACGAATTCGCCCATTTTGCGGCAGGGCTGAGATACTGTTGAAAGGGTCGGCGTGAACATCTCACACATTGATATGTTGTCAAAGCCCATTACCGAGATATCCTTACCTACCGTGAGCCCCATGCTCTGCGCCTTTTTGCAGGCAGCAACCGCCAGCAGGTCTGAAACCGCAAACACCGCCGTGGGCTTATCGTCAAGGCTCATAAAGTGTGCCATAGCATCTGCGCCGTTGTGGGCTTCGTAGTTGCCGCGCCAGATGTATTCGTCCCTTACCTCGAGCCCCGAGTCACGCAGCGCACGCAGGTAGCCGTTCTCACGCTTTCTTGATGATACGTTTGCGGTGTCAACGCATATGAGCCCTATCTTCTTATGCCCAAGGCCTATGAGCACCTTTGCCGCATCGTAGCCCGCCTGCTCATCATCAACAGCCACAGTGAGCACATCTGCCCCCTCAACGCCCTCACAGCAAAGGGCTATGCTGTAATTCTTTGCAAGCTCATTGAGCCTTTCGGCAGAAAGCGATGTGCCAAGCAGCACTGCCCCGTCAACCGTGCGGTTAAAGAGCATATTCATCTGCCTTATCTCGGCATCTGCCACATTATAGTAGGAAGCCGAGATTATATCATACCCGAGCTTGCACGCATACTCCTGCATACCCGAAATTATAGTGCCGTAAAGCGAATGCTCCGAGGTAGGCATTATTACAAGTATGACGTTAGTCTCTCTCTTTCTGAGGTTTCGCCCGAGGAAGTTCGGCGAATAGCCAAGCCGCTGCACCGTCTCATGCACGAGCTTTGATGATGCCTCGCTGACATTTGCGCTGCCGTTTAATACTCTTGAAACGGTCGCTACCGAAACGCCCGCCTCTCTTGCTACGTCTTTTATTGTAACGCTCATAGATAGTTGCTCCTTCTTTTAGGGGTAAGATGTTAGATGTAAAAGGTAAGGTGCCGCCTGCGGCGGTCTTAAAAATATCCTATATACTACTATAATATCACTTTTTTACGATTTTGTCAACGTTTACATTCACAGCTGCCAACGCAGGCAAATATGCAAACAAATGTTCTACGTAGAACATTTAAGGATTATTTAATAATTGCCATGCTATACTTTAGTCACACCAAGAGAGAAACACAGGGCGGATACCCTGCCCCGCAATAAAAACCATGCATTGTTAAGGAGGACGACTATGTACCTATCCATTCTGAAAAAAGACCTAAAGCGAAAAAAGACCATGAACTGCATACTGCTGCTGTTCATCATACTTTCTGCGATGTTCGCAGCATCGAGTGTGAACAACATCATGGCGGTGCTTACAGGGCGTGACAGCTACTTTGATAAGGCAGGGGTGAAGGACTACTTCATCATTTCAAGGGGCGAAAAGCTCGGCGAGGACAGCGAGCTTTACACGATACTCAAAAACAGCAGCGTTGTAACGGATATAGCCCGTGAGGAGTGCATATACATCACCGATTCAAACATAAGATACCCCGACGGCAGAAAGGTATATGAATTCACCAACGCCTCAGACATAAACAGCATCGACAGAGTAACACTCAATTACTTTGATAAGGACAACAACGTGATAAAGGACGTTCCGAAAGGCAAGATATACGCAAACACAGGCTTTTTCAGGTCAGCAGAGCTCAAAGAGGGTGACAGGATAAACATTGAGATGGACGGCACCCTGCTCGAGCTTGAAGTAGCAGGCAGCTTCAAAGATGCGCCGTTAGGCTCTGATATGATGGGTGTCAAGCGCTTTCTTATAAACGATGATGATTACAAGACGCTGCTTGCAAACGAAAAGATAACAGCAAACAACATGGGCTGCCTTTACTATGCCGACACCACCGATATAGAGACTCTTGAAAAAGAATTAGCCGATGTTGACGGCATATACTTCAAAGGCGACAAGGACCTTTTAAAGACCACATACTTTATGGACCTTTCGGTGGCGGCTATGATACTTGTGCTGAGCATTTTCTTAGTTGTTATATCCTTTGTGGTGCTCAGGTTCACCATAGGCTTCACGATAGCCGAGGAATTCCGTGAGATAGGCGTTATGAAAGCCATAGGCATCAAAAACAGCTCGATACGTGCCCTTTATCTTATAAAGTATCTGGGCATTGCTATAATAGGCGCTGTTATAGGCTTTTTCCTGAGTACACCCTTCGGTGATATGCTGCTCTCATCTGTAAGCAGCAACATGGTGCTTGAAAACGAGAACCGCACGCTTATGAGCTTTATATACTCTATGTCAGTAGTAGTTATAATAATGCTCTTTGGCTGGAGGTGTACGGGCAGGATAAAGAAGCTCTCCCCCATTGACGCAGTAAGAAACGGGCAGACGGGCGAGCGTTTCAGAAAGAGAAGCATTATGAGCCTTTCAAAGAGCAGGCTCGGCACAGCACCGTTTCTGGCGGCTAACGACATACTTTCCTCCCCCAGGCGATACAGCATAATAACGATAATATTCACCCTTTGTATGCTGCTTGTAATGATTCTTTCTACCACATCAAACTCTATGAACAGCGCCGAGATGGTAACGCTTTTAAGCGTAAAGCCCAGCGATGCATATGTTGCATACGCATCTGCACAGTTTGACATACTTAACGGCAGAAAGACCGAGCAGGAAGCGGAAGATGAGATACTGAAGAAACTGAACGAAAACGGCATGAGCGGCGATGTACGCATTGAGCTGATGGCGCTTATTAACGCAACACTCGGCGACAGGCAGAAAAAAATAACGTTCCAGCATTGCAGCCATACAGATGCCTCGGATTACGATTACACCGAAGGCTCTGCCCCGCAGAACAAGCACGAGATAGCCCTTACCGAGCCTGCTGCCGACAGCTTAGGCGCAAGGATAGGCGACAAGGTTACGCTTGACATAGGCGGCAAAAGGGAAGAATACCTGGTAACGGCTTTATACGGCAGCTTTACACAAGGCGGCGAGAGCGGCAGAC
>JAFYET010000197.1 GCA_017544125.1 Ruminococcus sp.
AAAGAACTACCTTTGCGCCGTTTTCTGTGAGCTTATTGATAGTGGGGAGTGCTGCTGTTATTCTGTTATCGTTTGTGATAACACCGTCCTTGAGCGGAACGTTGAAGTCAACTCTGACTAAAACCTTCTTGCCCTTGACATTAAGATCCTCAACTGTTACCTTGTTTAAACCTGCCATGATATGACACCTCTCATTTAATATTTCCGATAAACGGATACGTCTTGCTGTTAAATACTTAACAACTCCAAATACTATTATATAATATTTCAGCCGAAAAATCAAGAGTATTTTTTCACTTTTACCAAATTTTCAAAATTCACGCATTTTTATAGCATTTGGCATAGAAGATAACAGCTATGGCGGGCAGAAGTGCGGGCAGCATCTTTTCAGCGCCCATAGGCATAGCAGCACTAATAGCCATATAAAACGGCAAAAGCACAAGATATAAAACATATGTAAGCCCGAGCACAAAGCAGACGATGAACAGCGCCCTTTGCAGCCTGCTCTTATCAAGGAACATAAGAGCCGTAAGCAAAGCAACGGTCACTAAATCTGCGGCAAGCCCTACGGTCAGCAGCGTGACCGATCTGCTCTTGAGAGCAAATGTAAGCGGTGTGGATCTGAAAAGTATATCCTCGGCGGTATGCCACTCACGGGACTGCGTGCCTTTATACATATAAAAGGCATTGAATACAGCCGCAGCCTTTATTATAACAAACAGCACCCACAACAAAAGAGCTGTGCGAAGGCAGCCTTTTCTTATCTCCATAACATCACCTCCATGATAATTATACACCCGCCGCCGAGTGAAATCAAGAAAAAAAGCATTACAAATCATTACAGATGAATAATTTGCCAAATGCCGCCCATACTAATGACATAAACTTTAAGGAGGCGGTTACAAATGACCGATAAAGAGCTTCTCTATATCGAGGACGTGCTTGGGCACGAAAAATTCATAAGAGAGATGTGTAAGGACGCATCACAGAAGGTGCAGAATGAGAGCATCAGGAGTGCGATCAACGACTGCGAGCGCAGGCACGCAGAGCTTTTCACACGCTTTTACGGGCTTCTGAGCGAATAAGGGGGTATTTAAAGTGAACACACAGCAGACAAACGACCAGACGTTAGCCACAAACATCCTAAACCTTGAAAAAGGCGTATGCGACCTGTATATGCACGGCGCTATCGAGTCAGCCACCGACAATGTAAGAGGCGTATTCAGCTCGGGGCTCAGTGAGAGCCTGAATATGCAGAAGAACATCTACGAAACAATGTCCTCAGCAGGAATGTATCAGATGTGCAGCGCCCCGCAGCAGAAGATAGACTCTGTAAGGCAGAAGTTCTCGTCGTGAAACGTAAAAAGCCACACATAGCGTGTGGCTTTTTCACTGTTATCATTTGCTCGAACTGTCCTTTAATTCGGACACATACTCATCACTTGTCTTTTTGTCAACAAGCCTGCCCTCTTCTATGAGGTAGCAGCCTGTGAGATTCTTGTAGTCTTTATCCTTTTCGCCGTTCCATACCCATATCTGCTTGTGGGTGAACTTGCCGTGCTTATCCTCTGATTTGATAATGTCTGCAAGTGCCTTTACAGAGCTTTCGACATCAGAGCCGCTCTTATCAGTAAACACCGCCATATAGACCGTGCCGTCAATATCATCGTAATACTCATAGGTAAAGCCCATAGTCGATGCAAGCTCGTCAGCCGTGGCTTTGAGCTTTTCGTCTATATACCGGCAGTAGCACTTAGCCCAGTCGTCAGTGGTCTTTTCAGCCCAGCCCAGGTCAGCTCCTTCCATTTCCTTTTTGTATTTCTCGGTGGTGACGTTGAACTTGAACTCACACTCGCTGTCCATAAAAACGTACACTGCCTTGTCGTCAGACTCTTCCTCGGTCTTGACATACTTGGCTGCGGGCAGCCTTTGCTTCTTTATATAGTCCTTGGCCTCCATAACGGTCTTCAGCTTGACATCGTCCTTTTTCTTGGTTTCCGCACAGCCGCAGAAAACCGCAGCAAGTGCCGCCAGCATCAGCATGATTACAGAAAACTTAGCAAGAGCAGCCTTCATTCATGACATCTCCTTTACTTCTTCTGCGATTTAAAGATAACACCGACCACCTTGGGACCTGCATTTACAGCTATCTCAGCCCCTATGCGGAATATCTCGGCGGGCGGGTAGCCGACCTTCTTGGTCATTGCAGCTATCATTTCATCGCACACGCTCTTGTCGCTGCCGTATACTACGCAGTAGGGTGTCTTGGGTATCATCTCATTCACCGTCAGGTCAAGTATTTTGGGAACGAGTGTCTTGTCTCCCCTTACCTTGGCTTCGGTGGTTATCTGGTTGTGCTGAATGCGTGATACGGGTCTAAGCCCCATTACCTCGCCCACAAACGCAGCCGCCGCAGGAATCCTGCCCGACTTCTTTGCGTATTTTAAGCTGTACATACCGAAGAAGATAACGCAGTTATCCACCCAGTCGGTTATAAAGTCAACTATCTCCTGAGCCGAAGCGCCCTTCTGAGCCTTGGCTGCTGCCTGCATAACCGCATAGCCGTAGCCGCCCGTGTAGCTCTTGCCGTCGATGTTGAAGATGTTCATCTTCTCCTTTATCTCGGGGTGCTTTTCATAGAGCTCTTCCTTGGCGAGCACTGAGTTTGAATATGTAGCCGAGCCCTTTGAATTGATAGATACATATATAACATCGGTATACCCTGCGGCAAATGCCTCTTTGTATTCATCATAGAAATCGAACTTGGTTATCTGCGAGGTGGAGGGTATGCCGTCATACTCCTCGAGTATCTTATAAAGCCCGTCGCAGTCAAAATCCACCCTTGCGGTGTAGCTCTTCTCGCCCGCTACGAGCTTGAAGTTGAGCACCTTTATGCCGAGCCTATGCTCGTCCTCTCTTGTTATATCGCTTGCCGAATCGGTCATTATAAGTATCTTTGCCATATCCGTAACATCTCCTTTAGTTGGTTTACCATGTATATTGTGTCAGCTTGCCCTCACGCCCGAGGTCGGGGTAATCCCACTGCCTTAGCACCTCATAGGTCGCTATCGCCACCGAGTTTGAGAGGTTAAGGCTTCTGAGTGCCGGGCGCATGGGTATGCGTGAGCAATAGTCTCTATTTTTGTACAGCAGCTCTTCCGGGAGCCCCTTGTCCTCCCGCCCGAAAACGAGAAAGACGTTTTTATCTTCGGGGTATTCTATCTGCGAGTGGACGTTTCTGCCCTTGGTGGTGAAGTAGTAATACACGCCCTCGGTCTTTTCAAAGAAATCGTCCAGATTTTCGTACTCGTGTATCTCCAGCTTATCCCAGTAATCAAGCCCCGCACGCTTTAGGTGCTTATCGTCTATCACAAAGCCGTAGGGCTTTACAAGGTGCAGCACTGCGCCCGTCACCGCACAGGTGCGTGAGATATTGCCCGTATTCTGCGGTATCTGCGGCTCGACCAAAACTATATTAAGCATCTTGCACCTCAAAAACTAACAAAATCATCAAGCACCTGATAGCTCATAAGCCACGGAAGCTGGCGCTCGAACATTATGCCCTCTTCCCAGGGGGTGCCGTAGCTGTATGTGGTCTTGATGGAAAGCTCGGTGAAGGAAGCCGCCCTGTTCATAGCTATGGGCAGGCTGTCGCCGCTTAGTATGCCGCCTGCGAGAACGCTTGCAAACATATCCCCCGAGCCGGAATAGCTCTTTGGCACGTAGTCGTTAGTCACCTTCCAGAATGAGCTGGTAGCCCTGTCGTAGCCCACAGTTGCTATCTCACCGCCGCCGAGAGGCACGCTGGTTATTACAACTATCTTTGCGCCCTTTTCCGAAAGCCGCACGAGCCATGATTTGACATCGCCGTGGCGCATAGGCGCTGTGGGGTAGCTCTCCCCCAGCAGGATAGCCGCCTCGGTGAGGTTGGGGGTAATGATATCCGCAACAGCCACAAGCTCACCCATACGCTCACAAAGCGTCTTGGTGTAGGTCTTGTAGGCACGCCCGTCATCACCCATTACGGGGTCAACTATTTTAAGGGCGTTTTTATATGTCTTGAAGTATTCAAGGCAGTGGTCTATCTGCTCGATAGAGCCGAGAAAGCCGCTGTATATGCAGTCAAACTCAACGCCCAGCTTTTTGTAATGCTCGAGGGCGGGCAGCATATAATCTGTAAGGTCACGCTTTACAAAATCACCGAAGCCCGTGTGCGCCGACAAAACAGATGTGGTAACAGGGCAGACCTGTATGCCCATAGCCGAAAGAATAGGTATTATCACCGTCAGCGAGCAGCGCCCCACACCCGATATATCCTGTATGGCTGCGACCTTTTTTATCTCATTCATTAAAACAAGTCCTTTATACATAATATCACATTATATTATTATAACACAATACAAAGCCTTTTTCAATAGGTATTTTAACGGTTTTACAGTGCTATGCGGGCATTATTGAAACAAAAATATAAAAATGTAAACAAAAATATCTCAAAGGTGTTGCAATTACCAGTAATTTGTAGTATAATAGAGATGTATTATGAGTAATTATGACCATTTTACTGAAAGGGGGCGGGCATTATAGGCGGAATACTAAAAAGAATAAAGTCGATACAGCTGTATTTCCAGAGCAAGGAAGTTCAGGCAGACCTGATGCTCGCTCTTAACGGCAGGCTGTGCCAGCAGTTCATCTATGCGGCGTGCATACTGATACACGCTGTCATGGCAGTGCTGTTTTACGGGTATGGCGTCGATGCGCTGATGTATTACAACATCGGCTCGGTGGTGTTCTACATAAGTATGCTGATAGCTGTAAGCGCTGTCAAGAGCAAGACGCTGTCGCTGATAGACATAGTCATAGGCGAGGTAATGGTATTCTCCATCACGGCGACGGTCGCTGTGGGGTGGAACTGCGGGTTCTCGCTGTACCTTATGACTATACTGCCGGCACCCTTCTTCATGCCGAATGAAAAGCTGTCATCATCTTTATTCACATCACTGACCATTGCGGCGGCGTTTATAAGCGTCACGATATATGCTTCAGACCCCGAGGTAATAACCCACAGGATAGAGAATGAAACACAGATAACAAAAGTCTGCATACTAAACGTTGTGGTAACGACGCTGATACTGCTCTATCTCGCTATGATGTATGTAGTATCGCACAAGCTCACAAGAAAGCTGATGAACGAAAAGGCTGAGGAGCTGAAGATGCTTGCATCTATCGACCCGCTGACACAGCTTTTCAACAGGCGTGCGATGACCGAATACATCAGGCAGGTACACGAGTCAGCCGAGGAAACAGGCAGAACATACGCCATAGTGATAGCCGATATCGACAACTTCAAGAAGATAAACGACAACTACGGTCACTCACTCGGCGACGAGGTGCTCAAAAAAGTAAGCGCCACAATGACCGCCGACATACCCAGCGAGGGCTACATCTGCCGCTGGGGCGGTGAAGAGGTTCTGTTCATTCTCCCCGAGTGCAGGGAGGAGCGGGCTGCCATAATCAGCGAGCAGATAAGAAGCGACATAAGCCACCTGCGCTTTACCTCAAAGGGCGTAGAATTCAGCGTTTCGATGACATTCGGGCTTGTCTCGGCTGACTTGCAGAAGGACTACGAAGTGAGCCTCAACCTTGCAGACGACTACCTCTACTGCGGCAAGGAAAACGGCAAGAACATAGTGGTAACAAGAAAGATATACGAACAGATGAACAAGGCTGCAAACTAAAAATTCCCCCGGAAGCCCGAGGGAATTTTTTTATTATTCAGTTAAGGCATCTCATCGACATTTTCGTATACGGGGTAGTAGAATTTCCATATATCAAGCAAATTATTGTAAACTGTGCTTTCCTTGTCGAAATAGAACACCTTGCCCGTGCCGCAGGTGTCACCCTCGTCGAGGTCTGTCAGGCGGATATAGGCCTTCTGCCCGTCCATATCAACGCCCATAAACTCTACCATGCCGCCGTCGTCTCTTGTCCAGTAAACGGTCATAGCCGTGCCGCCCGTTATCCCCTCGGGCTCGTCGTCCATTGTGAGAGTTTCGGCACACTTTATTTTGCCCGACTTATACTCATCATACATATCCTTTGCAATATCTTCATACTCGTCTATAAGCCTGAAGCTCATATCAGCCTGCGGCAGAGACGAATCAACACTTCGGGTAAAATGCACGATAACGGGCTTATCGGAAAAGTCTATCTCACCTCTCGGCAGGGGCTGTATCTCGTCGGAGGTGTAATTGTCCTTGATATCCTTGGTCACAGTAGTGGTGACGGGGTCGTCTGAGAGCTTTTCTTTGGGGTCGGGGGCATTTCTTATCTTTGTTTTGGCAGCGCCGATTAGGCTGCCGAAACAGTCATTGCCCAGATAATACTCATCACTGTCGTTAACAACTATCTTATAAAGCCCCTTGTTGTTTTCATCGAGCAGGCGGTATATCTTGACATTATTATTGTTGCCCGAAAGCTCGACATAGACCGCTGTCTGCTCATATTCAGCAGGGCACTGAACTTTTGATGCCGGGGCTTTTACAAATCCGTCAGCCCATTCGCAGAGGAAGCCGAAATCCTCAAGATCCTCATCATTGTCTAAATTGACCTTCACGCTTACATCGCTTTCGGCCGTCCTGACATTGATCGAGTACATATCCATTTCATTATGCATAAAGTAGTATGTATAGTCTCTGTTCCAAAGGCTTTCATAGAGCTGAGCAAGGGTCGAGCTGCTTTCAAAGGTAAGTATCTCGCCTGCCGCTTCTTTAAGGTCGCCCTCCGGCTTTTCATCGTATACGCAGACATAGCAGCGGTCATCATAACCGCCCACAGCAGAATATACAGTGACATATTTGCCGTTATCGCTCTTGTAGGACAGGGTGTGGCACTGCCTTTTCACAAACACCTGATAATAAAGTGTATCATCATAGAAGCCCGTTACCTTGCTGCGGTCATCGCCTTTATACCTGATAATACTAAGGGGCTCGATAGTACCGTTAAAATACCGCTCCATGGTTCTTTTCACATCGACTGCGTATTCGGCATCGCCCTTGAAGCATTTGTACTTGGCACAAGGGTAGTTGGTATCCTGTACTGTAATAAAGGTCGAACCGTCGGCATAAAGCTCATCGTAGTAATCCTGCTCACTCATAGGCTGCAAAGGCAGACCCGACAGATCATGCTCATCTATCTCGGCACACATCTGATTACCGTCAGCATATTTGTCATATACCGAAGTATCAGCGGCTCTCGCAGTGGTAACAGCAGCGGTCGTTTCGGAAACGGGCGACTTACTGTCAGCATCAGCCGTCTCCATACCCGAATTAAGAGCGAACACGCCCACACCAACTGCCAGCACTGCTGCTGCGGCAATGGCAGCGCCTGCAAAGCCACGGCTGCGCACTCTTGCACCTTTACCGAGGTTAGCTGTCAAAATCTCATCAGCGCTCATATCAAGCGCTTTTGAGCCATGCTCCTGCTCATACATATTTTTAAGCATATCCTTTTCTTTCATAGCCATCATTCCTTTCCGTAAAGCCTTCTTATCTGCGAAAGCGTGCCGTAAAGCCTGCGCTTGACGCTGCTCTCGCTCATCTCAAGAAGCGATGCCGTTTCACCGAGGGTGCAGCCTTCATAATAGTAGAGGAAGAATATCTTCTGTGTGGTGATATCCTTGCTTTTAAGCAGGGCGCTTATCTCTTCAAGCAGAGCCTTGCTCACCACCGAATCTTCAAGGTCGAAGGTGTCGGCATCCTCCTTATAGTCATCATCAATGCCGCTCCTGCTGCCAAAATGCGACGTGATGCGCTTCACCAGCCCATAATACTTGAACAGCTCACGCTTGGCTATAAGAATAACGAAGGCTTCATTATTCTCAGGCGGCGAGTCACGCTTTTCAAGGGCGTTATATACGCTAATATAGGTGTTCTGGTAGATATCGTCAACATCGTCGATATTATAGCACTTAGCGGCTATGTACCTGTAGGTGTTCTCTTTTGTGCTGTTATATATCTCTTCAAACAAGCGCTTGCTATCACCCAAACTGCTCCCCCCTTTCACTCAGGAATTGCATATATCATAACAGAAAGTTATGAACATAGTATTAACTTTCGTACTTTGAAAAAATTTTGATTTTACTATTGACAAGCGGCGCAAAATGGTGTATAATATATAAGTCACATAAATGCTACTATAGCTCAGGCGGTAGAGCACGTCATTGGTAATGACGAGGTCACCAGTTCAAATCTGGTTAGTAGCTCCAGCAAGCGCTCTGTTGATGCAGGGCGCTTTCTTTATGCCATAATTCATTGTAAGACACAAAAAAGACAGCAGAACCGCCTGCTGTCTTTTTTCATTTAATCAACATCTATTTTGTTGTAAAACTCAAAATCGCCCTCGTAGTAGAAATCGTCCTCATCGGCAAGGGTGCGCTCTTTGAGCTTGACGAAGAGCTTCTTTGCAAAGTCAGCACACTCAGTCCACTGCTCGTCAACTTCCTTGTCGTGCTCGGTCTTTATGTCGTAATGCTCGGTGATGTAGCCGCCGAGAAAATCGGTGAACTTCTCGCAGCCAAAGACGTTTAAATGCTCTCTGTTGTAGTAGTCGGTCTTGTTGTCAATGCCGATCTCGGTCTTTTCGAGCTTTGAGCAGTCAAGGTAATCATACCCTGCCTCGGTAACTATCTCACCTATCTCCTCAGAGGTCTCCTTTGCGAGCTTGTTCTTGTGAGGTGTTCTGATGAAGAGCACGTTCTCTATGCCGTTTTCCTTAAGCAGCTCTATGGTGTCGTTAAGTGCCTCCCTGCCCACGTTGCTCATGGTGGCAGGCTTACGCTTTTTGATCTTGTGCGACTGTGACGAGGTGGTCGTCCTCGTGCCGAAGGATTTCAGCTTTGAAGGCCCGTAAAGATCGGATGCCGTGAGCCTCAGCGCCCTGTAGCACTGGTATACCATGCCCTTCCAGTTTGAGTGGTGCTTGATAAGCGGTATATAGTAGCTCAGCTTTTCGCCCTCGGGGGCGTATGTCTCTATCAGGTGTATCTTTAATGGCGACATGGGTATGTTGTCAAGCAGCCTGCGGTAGTTTGCCTCTCTGTTGCATACGTCGTCCTTGTAGAGATAGCCGTTTATCTCAATGACAAACAGCTGAGGCGACTGCCTGCTGAGGTATGTTTCTATCATCGCAGGGTAAAGCTGCCCGGGTGCGCCCTCAAAGCAGAGGTTATACCCCGTGTAGCCGTACTTTCCGTAGGCAAGGGGTGCGCAGTAATCGGCATACATCTCGCTCGAGCCGATAAGTGCTACGTCCATAGAGTTTTTGGGCTCTTTGAAGAATTTCTTTATGTGCGTCTCGCTGGGTGTGGTCGTCCTAATAAGGAACCAGGAGAGGAACACGTATGTGATAAGCATTGCAAACGCAAGTATCAACAGCTTTTTAACACGTTTTTTAGTCATTTCCTCTCACCCCCTTAAAACTGCATATAATAGAAGTCCGCAGGGTCTGTGCCGGGGCCGTAGTGACCGAACACCAGTATCATGCTCACAAGTATAATAAATACTGCCGACTCGAATATAAAGCCCTTTTTGCATATGCGCTCTCTTACGGTGAGCTCGCTTCTCTCCTGCTTCATTGATATTATCGCAAGCAGTACAGTTGCAGCGATCACCATGACGACCTCTCTTACAGAGATGAGCAGCGTCTTGTAGAAACCGGTTGCAAAAAGCTCGGTGATATGGAAATCGTAAACGCTCTTAGCCATCATCTGCATAGCCGATGAGAAATCGGGGGCTATATCAAAGTAGTAGCCCACAAGCACAATAAAGAACGTCCTTACCACCTGGAATGCTATGAACAGCTTGTTTGTGTCTTTTATCTTCAGGGCGGTCTTCCACTTTCCAAAGCGCTCTTCAAGCAGGGTCGATATCATTATGATACCGCCGTTCCAGATACCGAAAGCCGCATACTTCCAGTTAGCGCCGTGCCATATACCTATTATTACAAAGGTTATGAGCGATGCTATGCTGACAGGCAGCACCTTTGCTATCTTCATGCCAAAGTGCTTCTTTAACCACTTTGAGAAGTTCATAAATGTCTTGGACATTGCGATCGGGTAGAAAAGGTATTCCTTGAGCCATGCGCCGAGGGTGATATGCCACCTGCGCCAGTATTCTGATATGCTGCGTGATATATAGGGGCGTTTGAAGTTCTCAGCAAGGTCTATGCCGAATATCTGCGACACACCACGGGAAATATCAACACCGCCCGAGAAATCGGCATAAAGCTGCAAAGCGTAGAAAAGCGCAGCCGTGAGCACATAAGTCCCCGAATACTCGGCATGGGCATTGGCAACAAGGTTTATGCCGCCGACTAATGTGTCAGCTATGACCATTTTCTTGAAAAAGCCCCATGCCACAAGCAGAACGCCCTGCTTTAAGTTGTTAAAATCAAAATCATGCCCCTCATACAGCTGCCCCGAAAGGTTTGAATAGAAGCTGATAGGTCCCTGTATTATCTGGGGGAAGAAGCTGACAAACAAAAGCAGCTTTAAGAAGTTACGCTCGGGGGAATATTTCTTTCTGTAAATGTCGATGATATACCCCATCGACTGGAAGGTATAAAAGGATATGCCCAGCGGCAGGAAGAGCCTCAGTGCAGGCCCTCCGAAGGTCACTGCCAGCATATTATAGTATTTCAAAAAGCAGAGCACGCCGAAGTTTATCACAAGCACCGATGCACATATGAGCTTTTTGCGCTTGGTGACACTTGCTTTGAAAGCGTCCTTCTGCGATTTATCCCAGGTCTTTTTGTTTTCCTTAAGGGCCTTGTCGGTCTTGTCAATATAGCTGCCGAGCAGCCGCCCGCCGCCGTAGGTCGTCAGGGCGGTCATAAGTATAAACGCCATTATACCGGGTCTGCTCTTGCAGGCTATTGCATAAAAGCCCAGCGATGCCGCAAGCAGCACGCCCCAGCGCCCCTTTTTCGGGGTGCTGTAATAGACAAGCACGCAGCCTATCGTGAACAGCAAAAACTCAACAGAGGTATAACTCAAAAGCCTACACCTCCGCAGTTAAGTGTAAATGTTTCAAGGTGGTCACGCAGCTGTGTAAGCCCGTCCTTTTCATTATAGACGCACACAGCGGGCAGCCTGCGGGATAAGAACACCGCAATGCCCTCGCACACCGAGTAAGCCCCGCACTTTGAGAAAGCGAGGGTGTCGCCGATCTTAAGCTCCGGCAGGCTCACCTTGCGCACGAGTATATCGGCGGTGGTGCAGAGGCTGCCGCAGAGACAATAGTCCGTTATTTCTCCCTTTTTATCATCGAGCTTCTCGATAGGGGGTATCTTCATAGCCATATTCTGACCGTAGTAGTTGAGCTGGTTTATACCGCCGTCACAGATAACGTAGTTTATTCCGTCGGTGGTCTTTATATCGTTGACAGAGGTCAGGTAAGTGCCGCAGGGCGCTGCGAAGAACCTGCCCATTTCAACTGTCAGGGGGTATTTTTCCGCAAAAGAGCGCACAAAGGCAGCCGCCTCGTCCAGAAGCGCAAGCTCGCTCTCATCGGTAAAGTCTTTATAATACTCCACCGAGAGCCCCGTGCCGTACTCGACGTGCGATGCCTCATAATCATATTTTTCTTTAAGCTCACAAAGCAGCTCATCAAGGAGCGAAAGCTCCTTTTCAATAGTCTTTGCCTTGGTCTTCTGAGTGCCTGCGAAATAGTGAAGACCAATAATTTGTACATTTTTATAGTCTTCCCTATGCTCGATAAGCGAGCAGAGCTCGCCCCTGTCAATACCGAACTGGCTGCCGTGGGCAAGGCGCAGTATGACATTTGATACAGCACCGTTCTCCCCTGCCACTTCGTTTATAAGTGCTAAATGCTTAACGCTCTCGGCAGTGAACACAGCCACACCGTCTGCAAATGCACGCGCAACGTCTTCCTTGGTCTTATTTACACCCGAGAAGATTATTCTGTGGGTATCAGCGCCCACCGTCTCGCAGACTCTCAGCTCGCCGGGCGAGCATACCTCTAAATAATCAAACACCCCGGGCAGATACTTTGTCAAAAAGGGGTTAGCCTTGATAGAATAGCAAAGCCCCACCTTCTCGCCGAAAGCCTCTTTCACCCTCTGCGCACGCTGTGTAAATCTATCTGTATCAAAAACGTAGCAGGGTGTAGTTATGTTTTGTTTTATGTCTCTTAATATACTTTTGTTCATTTTTCTTTCTTAGTCCTCGTCCTGCAGCTTCTCGATAAGTGCCATCATGCCCTCGATGCTGTTGAAGTTATCGGGCACAAGGTTGCCTACCTGTATCTCAATATCAAACTCATCATTGAGCGAGCCTACCAGCGAAACTATATCAAAGCTGTCAAGCACGCCGTCGGTTATAAGCTGCTTCTCGTTCTCAAAATCTACATCGGGGCGAAGCTCCTCGAGTATTTCCATAAGCTGTTCTTTCATCTTTTTGACCTCCTATGTTTTCAATGCACAAATGCACAATTATTATGTCCTGCTGCTCAGGACGTGATATCAACTTGTTGACATGACCCGCATAGGGCTTGTTTTAGCAGTGATTTCGTCTGGATCAGATATTTTAAAATCCGTCGCCCGCAAGGGCGACACCTTCATTATGCATTATGAATTATGCATTATGAATTACTTTGCAAGTTCTACATCGTATGGCTGAAAAAGCCGTGTCAACGGAATAGTCTTTATTTAAAGTATTCTTTCAAGCCCTGCATATCTGTCTTGCCGTTTGCAAGGCGGGGCATGGCTTCAAGCTGTATGAGCTTTCTCGGCACCATAAAGCCCGGCAGTATGCCTCGAAGATAAGTCGCTATCTCCTTGACCGTAGCCTCTCCTGTATAGAAAAGGTATATAAGCTCCTTTTCCTTCTGATACATCGAGCAGCAGTCGGAGACATTCTCAAGTTTAAGCGCTGCCGCTTCTATCTCGCTCAGCTCAACTCTGTGACCTAAGTGCTTTATCTGCCTGTCCTTCCTGCCCTTGAAGAGCAGCACGCCGTCATCACGCATAACGCCGTAGTCGCCTGTTTTGAAAATGCGCTCGGCGTAGGCGGTATTGAGCGGGTTCTGTATAAAGGTCTTTGCAGTAAGCTCAGGTGCGTTATAGTAACCGAGAGCCACCGTCTGACCGCTCACGCATATCTCACCCATCTCGCCCTGCGGCGTGGGGGTGTTATCCTCACCGAGCAGGAAAACACGGTAGTTGCTGTAAGGCTTGCCTATCGGCAGTGTGTCGCTCTCCTCCACAAGACCCTCGACCTCGTAATAGGTACACGATGCTGTACACTCGGTAGGACCGTACTGGTTTACAAACTTAGCATCAGGCAGGTTCTGCTGCCATACTCTTAACACCGAGCAGGGCATTACCGAGCCTGAGAAGCATATCTTCTTCAGAAACTCAGGCTTGCCGCCCTCGAATGCACCTACCTTGACGGCAATGGTGAACACCGAAACGCTCCAGCCAACTGAGGTTATCCTGCGCTCATTGAGCGTTTTGAAAAGCTCGGCAGGCATCACGAAGCACTGCTTGGGTATGATATAAGTCGAAGCCCCCGTGAACACGGGCAGGTAGATATCTCTTATGGCTGCGATATAATCAAGGGGCGACTGGTTGCCGAGAATATCGCTCTCGTCAATGCCCATAACGTCTTTATAGGCGTTTATATAGCAGCAAAGGGAAAGTGTGCTGGTAATTACGCCCTTGGGCACGCCCGTCGAGCCTGATGTGAATATAACATACAGCGGGTCATCAACGCAGGCGGTGCTGCGGCGCTCTTTAAGCCCCTGCTCGTCAATGGGCGTTTCAAAAAGCTCCTGCGCTATAAGCACCTCGCCCTCAAAGCCCAGAGCCTTTGCACGCTCGGCGTTCTCTCTGTCGGCAATGAGTATCTCGGGCTTTAACACGCCGAGAATGCCCTCGAGCCGCTTTTCGGGCTGAGTCGAATCCATAGGCGCATAGAAGCACCCTGCATAGACTATACCTAAGAATATGGCAGGTGTCAGCGAGCAGCGTGAGCTCATGACGGCAACGGGCTTTCTCCCCTGCGTCATAGGCAGAAGTGCCGAAGCAAGGC
>JAFYET010000198.1 GCA_017544125.1 Ruminococcus sp.
ATAATAAATATCATAGTGACGGTGATAAAATGAAGAAATTCTTCCGCTTGATAGGCAAGCATAAGCAGCTTTCTGCGCTTATTATCATATATACCGTGAGCATTGTCCTTAATATCCTTGCGTGGACGGTCAAGGGCTTTTCAGACGGGTATGTCAAGCACATCTTCCCCGTGTGGGTCAATACCTACGGGCGGCTGACCTCGCTTCTGCCCTTTTCTCTGGGCGAGGTGCTTATAATCTTCGGGGTCATATTCCTGCTCTTCACCCTGCTTATACTCCTGCCTGTGCTTATGATAGGCTTTACCGAGAAAAAGAAACTGATACGGCGCATCTACCTCTTTACATATGGGTGGATATTTGCATTCATCATATCCACGCAGACGCTCAACTGCTTTATCCTCTACCACTGCTCGTCATTCGGCGAGGTATACGGTATACCCACCAATGAGCATACCGAAGATCAGCTTATGGAAGTTGCCGAGGTGCTGATAGAACGCACAAATGAGCTTTCCTATGAGGTAGAGCGTGATGATGAGGGGCATTTCAAGCTCACAGCCGATCTTGAAAAGACAGCCAAGGAAGCGCTTTCTGCCCTTGCCGATGAATACCCCCGCCTTGACGGCTTCTATGTCAAGCCCAAGAAGATAAAGAACTCGTTTTTTATGTCACAGCAGTATCTTATGGGCATATACTTCCCCTTTACAATGGAGGCTAACTATAATCAGGAGATGTATGAGGTAAACCTCCCAGAAACAGTGACCCACGAGCTTGTACACACCAAGGGCTTTATCTTTGAGGACGAGGCGAACTTCATAGCATTCCTCGCCTGCGCAAGAAGCGATAATAAAGATTTCAACTACTCGGGGTATCTGAGCACCCTCAAATACCTTCTCGGCAAGGTGGGCGAATACTGCGGCGAGGAAAAGGAAGATGCGCTCTACGATGAGCTTTGCGAAAACGTGTGGCTCGACATAACAGGCAACCGCAAATACTGGGACGATGTGCAGGAAAGCGAAGAGGGCTTGTTTGACAGCAAAGAGGTGGCAGAGATATCCGAAAAAGCAACGGAAACATCGCTCAAGCTAAACGGCGTTGAAGACGGCAAAAAGTCATACGGCAGAATGGTAGACCTTCTGCTGGGCTATTACTATTTAAACGGAAAAGAAGCATAATGAAAAGACTTGTAACACTACTTGCCCTGACAGCGGCTCTGCTCTGCTCCTGCGGAAGCAGCGGCAGCTCTGACAGCGAGTATTTTTCAAAAAAGCGTGCGATAGAAGCAGGCAGCTCACAGTCAGGCAGCCCGGGCAGCTCTGCCGATGACGGCAGCACCACACAGCAAAGCACCACGGGTGACAATAACGAAAGCTCCTCGCATGATGAGCAGGAAAAAGAATGGGCGGGCTTTGATGAGTTCTTCCAAAGCCTTGATGAAAGCAGCCGTACTGCCAAAAACTACGCCTATAACCGTGATGTGTGGGATAAGGGCGGCATTCAGGGACAGCTTATAGAAGCAGGGCAGGACACACCGCCCCAGAATGACTTGCAGCTTGGCAACTATAAGCTCGGCTATAACGGCTGTGAGGTGATCGCAAGCTATAATCTGCTCACACTGCTGGGGCTTGATGCCGATATGCCAAAGCTGATAGCCGAGTTTGAGCAAAACGCCCTGATAGCCTCAGACGGCTCACTCGGCAGCGAGCCGAGGAAGATATACCTGCTGCTCGATAAGTGCGGCATCAGCTATGAAACGCTCAAATCCCCTGCCGATTGCGACAAGGCGCTTGAAAGCGGCAAGTCGCTGATATTTGCCTTTTACACAGGCACGCCCTATTTCAGCGGCATACATACAGTATGTATAACAGGCGGCGAGGAAAAATACGTGCTCAACCGCTACAACGATTCCGAGAGCAAAAAGCTCATCGACAGCGTGAATGATCTTCTCAAAGAGGATAAGTGCCTGATAGTGGCTTACGCAGTATCTACGAATAATTAAAACTCGTGCCCGAAGGGCACCACCTTTATTATTCATTATTCTTTATTCTTTAAACCACCGGCGGCGAGGTCTTTTTATATACCATACCGCCCCTAAAAAGAGGAAGCAATATGACAGAAATAATCACCCACTCCCCCGAAGAGACGATAGCCCTCGGTGAGAGGATAGGCAAAAAACTAAAAGGCGGCGATGTCATCGCATATATAGGCGGGCTCGGCTGCGGAAAGACGACTATAACCAGGGGCATATCACAGGGGCTGGGGCTCGGTGATGAGGTAAGCTCGCCCACCTTTGCGCTTGTCAATGAATACCGTGGGCAAAAGCTCTCGCTTATCCACTTTGATATGTACCGCATACTCTCCCCCGAGGATCTGGAGACAACGGGCTTTTTTGACTATATGGCAGACGATGCGGTGCTGGCGATAGAGTGGAGCGAGAATATCTCGGACGAGCTGCCCGATAACGCCATAACCATTTCATTTGAGCGCATAGACGATAATACACGAAAAATAATCATAAACGGAGATGAACGCTTTGACGATACTCTCGATTGACACCTCGGGCAAGACCGCAAGCGTTGCCCTTACAAAGGACGGCGCACTTTTGGGTGAAACGAGCATAGTTACACGCCTTACACACTCGCAGGTGATACTGCCTATGGTGCAGCGCCTACTTAATGACTGTGAGACGGATATAAACGACATCGACTGCATAGCCGCCGCAAACGGCCCCGGCTCGTACACGGGGCTGCGAATAGGCATAGGCGCTGTAAAGGGTATGTGCCTTGGAAACCCTGCACTTAAATGTGCGGGCGTGTCTACCCTTTTGGCGCTTGCATACAACGTTTCAGCCTTTGAGGGGTATGTTTACACCGCCCTTAAGGCAAGAAACACGATATGCTACTTTGCGGCATTTGAAGCAAAGTGCGGGCGCATTACAAGGCTGCATGATGACTGCCTTATGGAAGCTGCTGAAATTGCCGCACTGATAAGCCAAAACGGCGGCAGCGCCATGCTCATAGGCGACTATGCGCAGGAGCTGAAAGCAAAGTTTGCAGATAATGACAAAGTACACACAGCCCCTGCTGCTGACAGCATAGCAAGGGCATCGTCGGTGTGCATGGCGGTTGAGAATGACCCTGCACTTATCACCCTGCCCGCAAGCCTTGGGGTAAGCTACTTACAGCCCACCAAGGCGCAGAAAGACAGAGCACACGCTGAGGAGAAATGATGTTTAACGGATTCAACAAGGCGGCAACGCAGTTTTTATCGGGCATAAGGGCAAACAACAACAAGGCGTGGTTTGAGGAGCGAAAGGGCATATACAAAAGCGAGGTCTACGAGCCGCTGT
Source organism: Ruminococcus sp. (assembly GCA_017544125.1). Classification (GTDB taxonomy): domain Bacteria; phylum Bacillota; class Clostridia; order Oscillospirales; family Ruminococcaceae; genus NK3A76. Next base: position 3,347 of record JAFYET010000198.1, read on the forward strand.
GCGCCCTTGCCGACGAGCTGCTCGCCCCATACTCCCACATTCCCGACATGATGTGCAAGGCGAGCCGCATATACAAAGACCCATTCCTCTCACCCGAGATACACTACCGTGATACTATGTGGATATACGTCCGCCACGAAGCATACTGGTGGAACAAGACCCCCACTTTCTTTTTTGAGCTATCCCCCGAGGGGGCGGTGTACGGCTTCAGACTTCAAAAGCCCGATGCCTCGGTGCTGGAGCTTTTCCGAAGCCGCATAAGCGATAAAGGCGACCGCTTCTTTGAGCTGATAGGCGATATAGAGAGCGACCCTCGCTTTGAGATAACGTGTGAGCGCTACAAGCGCCCCAAGGCAGGCGCACAGCCTTTCAACGAGCGCTGGTTTGACATACGCAGCATAAGCGTACACACCCGCCTGACCGACGGCAGAACGCTCTATTCAAAAAAGCTCAAAGACCGCATACTCGAAGCCTTCGACAGGCTATTTGAGCTTGAAGAATACTTCCAGCAGCTGATAATCGAAGACGGCATAAACAAGGCGAAGAAAGAGATATCCTACGCTGACCCCATGGACACGCCGATGGTAAAAGCACCTGATGTGGAGTTTATGTGGTAGGCATATATCAATGCATAATGCATAAATTCACGCATTATCCGCTTTCAGCGGAAAACGCTAAACATAATTAAGG
>JAFYET010000199.1 GCA_017544125.1 Ruminococcus sp.
AAGAAGAATATCCTTTACCTGCTTTGAGAGAATGTATTTGTCGCCCACGCCTATGAGCCCGAATGCCCACTTGCGCCAGCTGTAAACGGTCCTGAAATAAAGCACGCCGAATATGAGCATACAAAGCACGGTGAGATAGATATACCGCACACCTACGGGCAGCCTTCTGAGCTTGTCGCCGAATATCATCTCGATGATGACTACCGCACCCACCAAAGCGCCTGCTATGAACGCCGCCTTTGAAAAGCTGTACCACCCTGCAACTACCATGCAGGTGATGAATGCCGTTACCGCACCGAGAATGTTCTTATCCTCAAAGGGGGCGTGTATAAGCTCCCTGAAAAAGCCGGTGACAGAGGTGTTGTAGCCCTTGACAAGCCCTGTGAAAAGGTTTTTGCTGTTGATATCATCAAAATTACCCTTGTAGGTGAAGCCGTTGAGTAACCCCATGCCCATGCTCATCTCGCAAAGCCCCGAGAGGGTGAAGTAAGCCTGCCCGAAAAACGCCGCCATGCCGAGCCAGCTGCCCGTCAGGGTAAGCTCACTCAGGTCAAGCCCCGCTTTCATCATCAAAGTGAGTGCGTGCCCTATGATAACTACCTTTGTAAGCCCTAAAACTATGTGGTCAAACCCCTGACTCAGCATTCTGCCGGTGGCTGCACGCTCCCTTATCTGGGGTTTAATATCCTTGTATCTTATAAGCGGCCCGCACATCATAAAATGGAACGATGCCATGTATGTCAGCAGGCAGAGGGGGTTCTTTTCAGCCTCCTCACCCTTGTAAACATCATAAACATATGAAAACGCCCTGAGCACATAATAACCCATCGCAAGCGGTATCAGCCCGCTCTTAAGAGTCAGCTTTGCCGGCAGTGATATTACATCAGCCCTTGTGTATACTATAAATATAGCAGCGTTAAAGAGCATATCGAGCATCAGGAAGAATACCGCCCCGGCTTTGCTCCTGTCACGCAGCTTTGCTACCAAAAGCCCCATGCCCCAGTCAAAGATGAACGAGAGCAGTATCAGCAGCACGCCTATCGGCCGCCCCCAGGCTATGAATATGAGCCCTGAGACTATCAGCACCATATTCTTGTATTCGGCGCTCTTGTCAAAAAAGGAAAATATTACCGAAAGCGGCAGCAGCGCCAGCAGAAAAAACAAGTCAGTATATACCAATTTTCACTTACTCCTTTGTACATAGAAACAGCGCAAAACATTAAATGATTTTACCATACTATGCAAATCATGATTTTTCATATAAATATTTTATCACACTTCACAAAGTTAAGCAAGCATTTTTATAAATAAAGTCAAAATTTTTTGAAAATATCTATAAAGTATTTGCAAAAATAAGAATATGTGTTATAATATTGTAAGATAATCGGGTATAGTCTGTACAAATAGTTGTAACAATTGCACAGACTTCCGTTTTTTTCATCGGAGAGGGAGTGAAAGACTTGGCAACCGTTTTAATAACAGGCGCAAGCGGAATGATAGCAATGTATCTTACGTCGGCTTTGCTTAAAAAGAAACATAAAGTAGTGGGCGTGGATATCAAGTCAAACGAATTTATCGGGGCTGACCCGAACTATACCTTTGTTCAGTGCGATGCCACTGATAAGGATAGGATAGTTGACGCAATAAAGACTAACGGCGTTGATACGATAGTGCATTTAGCATATACCGTTGATAACGATCTTGACCAGTATATAACCGATCTCGAGCTTAAAAACTCAAAAACGACCGACAAGTTCATATACGCCGCTGCAAGAGATGCGAGGGTAAAGAACTTTATACTTGCAAGCTCAACTACGGTGTACGGTCTGCAAAAGGGCAGAGAGCCTATAAGAGAGACTCAGGCTGAAAAGGGCAACAGCAACTACGCAGAGCTTAAGCTCCTGAGCGAAAAGCTGCTCCAGAAGGAATTCAAGAAGGGCGACGTTATATCAGTCATAATGAGAATAGCCCCCGTGTATACCTCAGAGTATACCCAGAACCTGCTTGACCGTGTGTACGATGCCAAAGAAGACGTTGCATTCATCTTCAATGAGGGTGACTATGGCTTCAAGTTCTGCTGCGTGTTCAATGCAGTTGACTTTATAAGCGCTATAATCGCAGGTCCTCAGGGCAGATATGAGGGTATATATAATATATGTGATACCAAGATAACCACCGCCAAGGAGATAATCAACCACGAGCGTGAGCATCACAGGATAGGTGCGGTAGTTCAGAGAACACCGAATATGGGTCTTACCATTTCAAAGAGCAAGGCTAAGACGGATTACAGATACTTTGACCCCGCCAATACCTTTATGAACTGGAACTACGACAACACCAAGGCACAGAGGATATCGCCCTTCAGGTGGAACCTCAGCAATACAAAGTAAAAAACTGACCGCCGTCCTGCATGGGCGGCGGATTTTGTGTATTTATATACAGGTGTTGACAAATATGCGTTATAGTTCTATAATAGGCTTAGAGGGAGCCGGATAAACGGCCGCCTCCTAAAACAAAGCTAATTTATAAAGATCAGCCGCCTTATTTGGATGTGGGGCGGCTATTTTTTGTGGGTCAAAGGCTCTTTCTGTCCTAAATTTTAAACATTATGTGAACAGCCTTGACAAAAATCCCGACTTTTGATATAATGTTACTTTGTAAGGGTTTCTACAGAAGAAGCCTGCGGAGAGATGACAGTGAAGGAGGAAGAGAAATGAAAAGAACATACCAGCCTAAGAAGCTGCAGAGAAAGAAAGTTCATGGCTTTATGAGCAGAATGTCTACAAGGAACGGAAGAAAGGTTCTCGCAAGAAGAAGAGCGAAGGGCAGAGCAAGACTTAGCCACTGATAAGAATTAAGGACCGAATACCATTCACATAATTGAATAGGTATTGGGTCTTTATTGTTTTAGCAGCAAAAGCCTCAAAGCAAGCGGCAGGGAGTATCTATGCTTTTTACATTAAGGCTTAAGGATAATAAGGGCTTTATGAAAGCCTTCAAAAAAGGCGCATATGTAAGCGGCGGTATGGTCACGGTGTATTTTATACCTAATAATACCCCATATAACAGGCTTGGCATAAGCGTTTCAAAGAAAATAGGGGGCGCTGTCGAGCGCAACCGTGCAAAGCGCATAATCAGGGCGGCATACAGAGAGTGTGAGCAGTCTATCCCGCTGGGGTATGACGTTGTATTCGTTGCAAGAAACGGTATAGCCGATAAAAAGTCAACCGATGTAGTGCGCTTTATAAGATCAAGGGTCATAAAAGAGATAGACAAAAAAGCAGGTAAGCGATGAAGTATCTGGCAATGGGTCTTATACGGCTCTATCAGCGGTTCATAAGCCCGCTTACAGGGGCGCACTGCCGCTATTACCCTACCTGCTCGCAGTATGCTATGCAAAGCTATAAAAAGCATGGCTTTGTCAAGGGCACCATACTTTCGGTAAGGCGAATACTTCGCTGTAACCCGCTTTTCAAGGGCGGCGTTGACCCCGTGCCCGAAAAATTCACATTGATAAGAATAAAAGAGCGGGGAAAGAGAAAGCCCCGCAATTAAGGAGATATATATGTCTGCACTGTTTGGAGTTATAGCAATACCGCTCGGGTGGATAATGAAGGCGTGCTACCTTCTTGTCAAGAATTACGGTATTGCACTTATACTTTTTACGATAATAATCAGGCTTCTGCTGCTGCCTTTGAATATAAAGCAGCAGAAATCGACCGCAAGAATGTCAAAGCTCCAGCCGGAGCTTAAAAAGCTGCAAAAGAAATACGCTAATAATAAAGAAAAGTACCAGGAAGAGATGATGGCGCTCTACGCCAAGGAGAATGCCTCGCCCACAGCGGGCTGCCTGCCTATGCTCATCACAATGCTCGTGCTTTTCGCACTTATCGAGGTGGTTTATAACCCCCTTTACTATGTAACCGATATCAACAGGGATGACCTCGAAGCATCAAACAAGCTCATCTCAAACCTCTACACCGTTTCCTATGAGGTGAAGGAGGATGAGGACGTTGAGTCTATATCCGAAATGCTTAAGAAGATAGAAAAGGATAATTCGGGCATTTCAGAGGATGATAAGTATAAAAAGCTAAAGGACGAGCTTTCCGAGTATAAGAATATCGACAAGCTCGAAATGACAGATAAGCAGTGGGACAGGGTGCTCGGCGCTATAAAGCTCCATAACGATATAGATACCGAGTTTATGCTCAATGAGGATTATATCACCCCCAGCCTTGCAAAGAGCAGACCTGCGCTGCTCAATTTCAGCTTTATGAATAAGGCTGACGGCAAGTATGCCGATGTCATCGACCTGGTCGAAGACGGTCTGGGCGATAAGATAAAGGACTTTGACTATACCTTCTTCGGCATCAAGCTCGAGAGCTTCCCTAAGTGGAACGGCTTTAATTCCGACAGCCTGCTGGTGCTGGTGCCTGTGCTGTCATTTGTTATGCAGCTGCTCACAACATTCGTTATGCAGCATTTCTCAAAGAAAAACAACCCCTCGGCGGCAGAGGCTATGGGCGGCATGAAGATAATGCTGTATGTAATGCCCATATTCTCGCTGATAATCACCTTCAACTTCCCGTAGGTCTTGGTATCTACTGGGTAATGTCAAGCGTTGTGGGTCTGGGGCAGACTGTGTTCCTTAACATGGTATACACCCCCGAGCACGTTGAGGAGCTTATAAAGAAGGAAGACGCTAAGAAGAAAAAGAGCGGCAAAAAGTCCTTTATGGAAAGGGCTCTCGAAGCGCAGCAGCAGGGTCTTGACGGCAAAAAGAGCACATCAAACGACGATGATGACGACGACGATG
>JAFYET010000200.1 GCA_017544125.1 Ruminococcus sp.
CCTCCGTCACCAATGCCCAACGGGCATTGGTGACACCTCCCCTTTCAGGGGAGGCTTGTTGGTGTGGTTGGGGAGCATTTGCTTACCCTTAGCTGATGATTATGCCTCCCCTGAAAGGGGAGGGGGACCGCCGACACTCGCAGAGTGGCGGGGGTGGAGGGGTTCTGCAAGGCGAACGCTGTCAGTTATGGGACATAACCTCGCTTGCCCGGCGCTACGCTCGGGGGCTTTCGGTATCAGCTCTGCTGATACCAGCGCCACCCACGCCCCTTCGGAAATGCACCCTGACTGCACATTGAATAATCAATACGCCCGACACCGCCGCTTAAAACCCTGCCTTAATCAAAGTGCTTCATCGGCGGTACTTGCCCCGTGCGGCCGAGCACCAAATCCCGATTTATCTATCTTTTCCCCCCCATAAAAAAATCCCCCGAGCCTGTCGGGGGATAGTTTATGTATTGTGTTATCAGAAGCCGAGTATCTTTGCAAAGTCTGCCGAGATAGTCTCTTCAAGCGCCTTTGCGGCTTCTCTGTTGTCACCTATCGTGGTGTAGTAAGCCTTTATCTTCGGCTCTGTGCCGGAGGGACGGATAATAACGCTTGCGCCCTGCTCGAGCCTGAATGCAAGCACGTCGCTCTTGGGCAGGTCGATAGCAGTCTTTGCGCCTGTTGCAAGGTCAGTCTCCTCGGAAGCTATATAGTCGCCTACCTTGAGGGTCTTAAGACCGCCGATAGCCTTGGGCGGGTCGTTTCTAAGACCTGACATTATCTCTTTCATTCTCTCCATACCGCTTGCGCCCTCGCACTGGAATGAGCTCTGGGTGTGAACATAGTTGCCGTACTGCTTATACATAGCCTCTCTTGCATCGAGGAGGGATATGCCCTTTGTGCGGTAGAATGCAGCCATCTCGCAGATGAGCATTGAAGCTATAACAGCATCCTTATCCCTTACATAGCCGCCTGCGAGGTAGCCGTAGCTCTCCTCAAAGCCGAATATGTATCTCTCTTCCTCGCCCTTCTGCTCGAGGAAGCCTATCTGCTCGCCTATGAACTTGAAGCCTGTGAGCACTTCACGAAGCTCAACGTTATATTCATCAGCTATCTTCTTGCATATGTCTGTTGTAACTATTGTCTTTACTGCAACGGGTGCCTTGGGCATGGTGCCTAAAGCTGTTCTCTCTTGGCAGATGTATTTTAAGAGCATAGCGCCTACTTCATTGCCGCTGAAAAGCACATAGCCGCCGTTTTTGTTATCGGGAACTGCAATACCTACTCTGTCGCAGTCGGGGTCGGTAGCAAGCAGCAGGTCGGGCTGAACCTTTTCGCAAAGCTCTAAGCCCTTGGCAAGCGCTTCCTTTATCTCGGGGTTCGGGAAGGGGCAGGTGGGGAAGTTGCCGTCCGGCAGCTCCTGCTCGGGAACTACTGTTACTTCTTTTATGCCTATTCTCTTAAGTATCTCTCTTACCGGCTTGTTGCCTGTGCCGTTAAGGGGGGTGTATACTACCTTCAGACCGCTGTCGGCTACAAGGTCAGTATGTATGCCCTGCTCGAGCACCTTCTTGTAGTAAGCCTCGATTATGTCGTCGCCTATGTAGCTTACCATGCCGCTGCTTACAGCATCGTCAAAGTTCATCACCTTAGCGCCGCCGAACATCTCAACAGCGTTTATCTTGCCGATAACTGTGTTTGCAACGTCAAGGGTTATCTGACAGCCGTCCTCACCGTATACCTTGTAGCCGTTGTACTTGGCAGGGTTGTGAGAAGCGGTTATCATGATGCCTGCCTGAGCCTTGCAGGCTCTTACTGCCCATGAAAGGCAGGGGGTAGGCATAAGCTCTTTGTAGATATATACCTTTATGCCGTTGGCTGCTAAAACTGCCGCAGCCTCCTGTGCGAATTTATCTGACTTTATTCTCGAGTCATAGGATATAGCAACAGCGCCGTTTTTGAATGCGCCGTTTACATAATCAGCAAGGCCCTGTGTAGCTCTTCTTATTGTATAAACATTGAGCCTGAATGCGCCTGCGCCTATAACGCCACGCAGGCCGCCCGTGCCGAATTCCAGGTCACGGTAAAATCTGTCGATTATAGCCTCCTCATCGCCCTCAATGCTTTTAAGCTCAGCAGCGAGGTCGGGGTCATCTGTTGCCTTTTCACACCAAAGTTTATATAGCTCCATTTCTTTCATAGCTTATCTCTCCGTTCTTTCAATAAATAAATATGCGGGGTACGATACTATTATACCATAAATCGAGCAAGTTTCAATAGCTTTAAAAATAATTTTACACTTTAAAACAACGTTAACGATTTCGTGAATGTGCAGTTTTATCACATATACCGAACAAAAACGTTTTCGTACCTACAAAAACAGGCAGCCGTTTTTGTGGGCTTTGACGAAAGGAATGCAAATGCCTTGAAGAAATAGAAAAATAGTGCTATAATAATTGGTAAGTGATTGCAATGATAAATCGTAATTCAGAGGAGTTGCCAATATGATTAAAGACAGGATACTGACTTTTGAAGAGCTGATCAATGAATTACTTAGTGTCTATAACGATGACGGAGAGATCATTGACGATGGATGGACAGTGTATTATAAAGACGCTGAAATAGAGAAAACAACAGTATGCTGTATATCTGACAGCATTGAAGTAACTGATGACTATGAAGAAGTCTTTCCGCCTTTTGCGCTCGAGAATGATATGGAGCTTTATGTTTCAGATGAGACAGTCGTTGATGTGATAACATCATACCTTATGAAAAACCGCAGACCGACTATCGAACAACTGATTGACGCTATCAATTATTATCTGGAAAATGATTGCTTTATTTATGTTGAGTCTGATGACAGTGCCTGCGATACACCACAGGTTGTCATTGAAAAAGAAATATCTGACAAACGTGTTCTTATGAAGATCAAAAAAGCATTCTCTTTGGAGGTATCTCTGAGTGAATTTGTTGAACAGACCAAAGATACACCGTATGTACTTGATGTGAAATTGACTCTTCCGGAAGCGAAGAAGATAGTAAAAGACAATGAATTAAAGGATTTTGTATCTGTAATAATCTGATTTGTTTACTAAATCCCTGATAAAAAGGAGCTGTGATATATGGACGTAAAACAGTTACTTGAAAAGACCTATGAATATCTGCCGCCTGTGCCTGCGATAAGGCTTACGGTTGAAACAGGCGAGCCTGGGCTGTTTGACAGCAAGATAGGCGGAACGCCATATTTCCCCAAGGATATGGAATACCCCACGGGCAAAAAGAACGTTTTTGAGGGGCAGCCGCTGGTGCTGCTCGCACAGCTCAATTTCGATAAGCTCCCCAAAATACCCGATTTCCCAAGCAAGGGTATGCTGCAATTCTTTATCGCCGCTGATGACCTTTACGGAATGTCAACAGAATACGGCGAGGGAATGACAAGGCAGGATAATTTCAGGGTGATATATCACGAAAACATCATAACAGACGAGTCAAAGCTGTTATCAAAAGATGAGATACCCAAATATTCTGGCGATAAGGAGTGCTATCTGCCGTTTAGGGGCGAGTATATGCTCACAGCTGAACAGCCGTCATCTGTGCCGCCTACGATGTGGGACTACCAGTTCGGTGACGCATTTGTGAGAGCCTATAACGAGCTCGCTGATGAACCTGTTGAAGATATGTGGGATATAGATGATGCGATCACCGACGAGGTTTATGATATGATAGATTTCCCCGATGCGGTGATCGGCGGATACCCTGTTTTCACCCAGGACGACCCCCGTATGTCGGAAGACGTTGCCGACTGCGACACGCTGCTCTTTGAGATCGACAGCGTGTATAACACAGAGCACGGCATCGACATTATATGGGGCGATATGGGAACAGGCTCGTTTATGATACCCCGTGAGAGGTTAAAGGCGCTTGATTTTTCAAGGGTATTGTATAATTACGATTGCAGTTGATATCATATAACAGAAAGGACAGATAAAAATGACCTATACTAACGGATTCTTCAAATCGACCGACGGTGAGCACAATATCGCTTACTATGTATTCATGCCAAAAGGTGAGATAAGGGCTGCGGTGCAGATAGTTCACGGTATGTGCGAGTATTTTCTGCGGTATAAGGAGTTTGCAGAGTTTTTAGCACAAAACGGCATAGCTGTCTGCGGTGAGGATCACTTAGGGCACGGCAGCTCGGTTGCCCATGACGGCGACTATGGCTACTTCTCCCCCGAAAAGGGTTGGCAGAACGTTGTTGAGGATATGCACAAGCTCACAAAGATAATGAAAGCCAAGACGGGCGATGTGCCTTACTTTATGTTCGGTCACAGCATGGGCTCGTTCCTTGCAAGGGCTTATATGATAAAGCACGCAAGTGTGCTTTCGGGCGCAGTTATCTGCGGCACGGGCGAGGCTGTAACGGGTATGTCGGCGCTGATAACCGTGTGTGATGCCGTTAAGCTCGCAAAGGGCGAAAGATACAGAAGCGAGAAGATAAACAATATGGCATTCGGCAAGTATAACGAGCACTTCCCTGACAGAAAGTACGACACCGCATGGCTCTCTCGTGATGAGAGCGTGCAGGAGCTTTACACATATGACGATAAGACCAACTTTATCTTCACCGTCAACGGCTTTGAGAATCTGGCAAAGGTGCTGCATTATATCTCCGACCCCCGCTGGTATGCGGCTGTACGAAAGGACCTTCCGGTGTTCCTTATCGCAGGCACGGAAGACCCCGTGGGCAACTACGGCAAGAGCGTGCAGGCGGTTTACGACAAGCTCAGAGCGCAGGACTGCAACGCAGAGCTGAGGCTCTATGAAGGCGCACGCCACGAGCTTGTAAACGAGCTCAATAAGGACGAGGTAATGGCAGATGTGCTGGAATTTCTTGATTCGGTGATAAACGGCGATGACAGCGCTGATGATGAATACAACGAGATAGAAACAGAAGGATCCGGCACCGAGAGTGCTGATGAGGAGCAGTAAATAAATGTATGCACAGGTACACACTGCGGGGCTTTTCGGGCTGAATGCTTTCCCTGTCGATGTTGAGATAGAGGCAAGCACGGGGCTTGAGAGCTTTGATATAGTAGGTCTTGCCGATGCCTCGGTAAGAGAATCCCGTGACAGGATAAAGAGCGCTTTCAGGGTCACAGGGGTGCAGTTCCCAAAGGCAAAGGTGCTTATAAACCTTGCCCCCGCCGACACCCGCAAAACAGGCTCGGGCTTTGACCTGGCGATCGCCATGGCGCTGCTTCGTGTGCTGGGTGTCATAAAGGACGAGGCGCTCTGTGATAATATGTTTTTCGGCGAGGTGGCGCTAAACGGCGATATACGCCCGATAAACGGCATTCTCCCCCTTACCATACTTGCAAAAAAGCAGGGCTGCAAAAGGGTGTTCGTCCCCGAAGACAATGCCAAGGAAGCCTCCTGCATACGTGGAATAGAGGTATACGGCGCAAAGCACATAAGAAATATGATACTCCACTTCAATGAAAGGGAGATGCTCGAACCGCTGACCCCCTACGAGCCCACTGACGAGAGCTTTTTCTCATCACTTGATTTCAAGGACGTTATGGGGCAGCAGTCAGCCAAGTTCGCACTGGAAATATCAGCAGCGGGCGGGCATAATGTGCTTATGATAGGCGCACCCGGCTCGGGCAAGAGTATGCTCGCAAAGCGCATACCCTCCATACTGCCGAGAATGACCTTTGAAGAGTCGATAGAGGCAACGAATATCCACTCGGTGGCAGGGCTTGTAAATAAGGACGAGCCGCTGATAATAAGAAGACCTTTCCGAAGCCCCCACCACACCGTGTCAACAGCAGGCCTTGCAGGCGGCGGCAGCGTGCCGAGACCGGGCGAGGTGTCGCTGGCTCATGGGGGAGTGCTGTTTTTAGACGAGCTGCCCGAGTTTTCAAGGCAGGCACTGGAGCTTCTGCGCCAGCCGCTGGAGGATAAAAAGGTAACTATCGCCCGTGCTGCGGGAAGCGTCACCTACCCCTGCTCGTTTATGCTCATAGCTGCCATGAACCCCTGCCCCTGCGGGTATTTCGGTCACTCCTCGGGCAAGTGCAAATGCACCATGAAGCAGATACATTCCTACCTTTCACGAATAAGCGGGCCTATGCTTGACAGGTTTGACCTGCACGTTGATGTGCCAAGCGTTGAATACACCGAGCTGTCATCTGACACCACCGAAGAGCCCAGCGAGGCTATACGAGAGCGTGTTCAGGCAGCCCGTGACATACAGAACAGGCGCTTTGCCGGCACCCCCATAACCTGCAATGCCAACATCACCCCCGACCTTATGAAAGAGGTGTGCGTGATGAACGACAAGGCAAAGGATATGCTGGGCAAGGTATTTGACAAGCTGGGGCTTTCAGCAAGGGCGTATGACAAGATACTTAAGGTCGCCCGCACGCTTGCAGACATGGCAGGCAGAGAGGTCATTGACTCAAAGGACATAGGGAGTGCTGTGCAGTTTCGCAGCCTTGACCGCAAATACTGGAACGCATAAGCGCCCTTCGCCCTAAAATAATAAAGAATAGAGAATAATGAATAAAGAATAAAGAATAATAGAGGTATCGCTTATAATAACGATACCTCTATTGTTTTTTTGTTCTTTGGCTTGATTTGTTACATCACAAAAAATGCTGTCAGGCTGATCGTCAGGAATATAGCGCCTGCTATCATCTCTGATATCTCTTTCTTGATACCCGGGCGGTAGATGTATGAGGGGGCGTTCGGGTCATAGCGAATTTCACAGATATCGCCTATGGCAGGGGCGTTGCGCTCGAAAACACCCTCTCGTGTCACGAATATGAAATCCCCCAGCTCATACTGCCAGGTGGGGCAGTAGATGTTGTAGTGATGAGTCCTGCCCATGCCGTCCTTGCGGCTGGCAAAGTGTATATCCTCATAGATACATTTTGCCATGATCGTCTGCGAGCAGCGTGACATTTTAGCACAGTGCCTTGTAAGCGGCACGGTGAGCATCAGCAGACCTATCACCGCAAAGCATATAACTATCAGCCTTATTATATCCCGCTGCGAGATCGACACACCGCCGCCTGTTTCACGGTTATATACTATCATTGCGGGTATGGCTATCATCAGCGCCCCCGCCACCGGCATGATAAGGATAGGCAGTGAGTCTAACGATATGCCATTCTTCATCACTGCAATGGTGCCTATCACAAAGAACACCAGACCCAGCGTTGCTATGCACAGCACCTTATCTATCTGAGCGAACACCGCCATTGATATTATAGCGCCGATAAAGAACGCTATGATCAAAAACGCTTTTAAGCCTGCGTGGGGGTCTTCACGCTCGGCTTCTGCCTTTTTTCGCTCCTCCTCGGTAGCGCCGTTTATTATCGTCTGCTTGCCCTGCGGGTTTTCGATAGAGTCTACCATATCCTGATAGCTGAAAGTCTTCAGCCGCTCGCCTTTTTGGTTTGTTTTCATTATTATTGCTCCTTTGGTCTGTATTGGTTTTGGGCTATGCTATTACATCGCCAACGGTGTATTGTTCTATAAGTATATTACGCTCACGAGCCTGTTTGCACACCTCGCTCGAATAATCGAGGACGATTATATGCGCAGCCACCGCAAGCTGCGATCAAATATTGACAAAAAGCTGGCTCAGCTGATAAGGAAGAAGAAAGAGGGGTTGGGGATTAAGGCGGAACAGATGTCTATGTGACTAATTGTAAAAAGCAGGCTGATACGGTTTTGCATCAGCCTAAGACTTTCTATGGAATTGAATTGATTACCATTCTCTCCCTTGATTGCATTTATCTATTATATGTCCATTCGTTGGATCAACTATAAATATTCTTCCCAAATAATCATTTACTTGTAACATATTATCATTCTCTCTTATATGCATACCTACATATTTTTCACTTGATAATTTATCACTTTTGTTGTAGTATTCCTCAGTTTTTTGAATGCACCACTGGATGTTTGCTTTGAAATCCACAGAAATTATATTAGAAGGGTTATATGTTTTGGATGGGATCTTCAGTAGTACAATAATCCGAGTATCCATTATTATTATTTGCCTAATATTATACTCAAAATATATATCGTGAAAATTTATACGCAGATTGTTCTCATTAATTTCTATATTCATTTCTATAGCATCCTTTCATTATAAAATGCCCGCTATGTTTTATCATCAAACCAATTATACCACACTCCCGCCCATTTTTCAAGCGAAATGCCAAAAACCTGCCGCCCAAACACAAAAAAATCGGCAAAAACCGCCGAAAGAGAAAAAATATGAGAGTTTTTTCAAAAAAGGTATTGACATTTGCTTCACAATGGTGTATAATAGTATAGCAATCGGGGTGTGGCGCAGATGGTAGCGCGCTACCTTGGGGTGGTAGAGGCCGTGGGTTCAAGTCCCGTCACTCCGACCAGCAGATAAGTCCGTAAACACACAGTTTACGGGCTTTTTTATTTTTGCAGTATATCGGCTAAGAGCCGCCCTTGGGCACCACCCTGGGCACCATTTTGAAAAATACGGGAAAATGCGGTGCTTTGCGGTTTTAAAAAGATACTGAAAATCACGGGCGATTTTCTCGAATGATGGGCGAGATCTTTTGTGTGTCCGGGATTTTGCGTGGTTCATATTTTTGTATGGTTTTATGCGTTTTAGCGCTGCTTAATGAGCTTTGATCTTCGCTGAATCTATTTGAAATATTTGGTTTCATCTTTTACAAGCCGGAATACTTCGCAAAATGGTAAAATCTCCGAAATGGTAGAGGCCAAAGCTGCAAACCTTTGTTTCACTATTGCCTGAAATGTCGGTATCTTCGCTGTTTGCGTGAGTGTGAGATTTAAGTGTTGTGCTCAAAAACTACTCCTTGGGCACCATTTTGGGCACCACAGGGAGAATTATGAGCTACGTAACGAATTAAGAGCAGGGTTTGCCGCCCTGCTCATTTTGTTTTGCTTACTGCGCCATGCTGATGTCGATGTTGTGGTCTTCCTGCTCGTCTATCATGTTTGTGAGGATAGTCGCCGCCTCTGCATCAGCATCGGTCAGGTAGTGCAGGTATTTCTGCGTGGTCTCTATCTCCGAGTGTCCGAGCCTTGCCTGAACCTGCCTGATGTTTACGCCGCCATATAGGAGAAGCGTTGCAGATGTGTGGCGCAGGCTGTGCAGCTTGCGGTGCTTTAATCCATGCTTTTTCAAAAACAGCCTGAATTGCTTTGTGGTAGTGTGAGGATTCATTATTTCTCCGTTCCATTGTGTGAAGAGCCATTCATCACCCTGCCATTTATTGCCCAGGCGTTTCTTTACTGCTTCATTATGTTCTTTAAGCATCTTTACCAACTGTATGCAGTGGCGGTTGACAGTTACCGTTCTTATTTCGTAGTCCTTTGGCGGCTTAACCATTATCGGCTGATCCTTGAGTTTGATAGCTGCTCTTGATATCGTCAGCTGACATTTATCAAAATCAAAGTCGCTGAATTTGAGTGCCGCAAGTTCTCCTCGTCTTGCACCTGTAATTATTGCAAGCTGTATAAATGTCTGGAACGGAAGATCTTCCTCTTGAAGACATTTCAGCATTTCTGTTGCCTCTGCTTTCGTGAATATCTCTATCTTGGGGTTTACCACCCTAGGGATAGTGAGCTTTTCGCCTTTTGCAGGATTATTTGCTATGATCTCCAGTTTGGCAGCCTGCTTGAATATTGATTGCAGTACAGTCAAATATCTACGCACTGTGCTTGGTGAGAGCTTATCGGTATCATTGGTTGCCGAGCCGTGTTCGGGGTCTATTTCCATAAGGTGATTGATAAACCCCTGAATATGAGTGGTCTTGATATCCTGCATCTTTTTGTTTCCGAAGTAGGGTATAAGCAGTCTGTCAATTATCCTACTGTAGAACTGTAAAGTCAGCGGTGACATCCTCACCTTTGTGATCTCCATATACTGCGGAATGAAATCCTTGAACTTGATGCTCTGATCGACTACTACTTCACCGGCATTTACTTCTTCCTCGAACAGAACAGCTATGCGGTTGATCTCTTTTTCTATCTGCTTTGCGCTCATGCCGGGTTCAGGAGTCCATGTTTTAGTATATGGCTTCATTCTTCTGCCGTCACCCTCTACGCCCTTGTAGACTCTTATACGGTAAGAGGTGACCTGACCTTTGCTGTTTATCCGTTTTTCTATATTTGCCATTTATGATCACATCCTTTGTTTCTGAATATACATTATACTATAGAATACAGCATTTATCTATTGAATACATAAGAGTTATCATTTCAGACTAAATAACTTAGCAAACTTCGTTGTTTAGTAAGCGCAGGAGCATTTCTTTATTTATAAACATCTTTTTTCCGGCCTTTATGTAAGGCAGCTGACCGTTTTTGATCATAAGCCTGATTTGATATTGTGATAGACCTGTAACCATATCAGCCGCCTCCTTTACTGTAAGTAATATCACTTTCGTTTCATTCATTTTTATTTCCTCCTATTTTTATACTTAGACTCACCATAAGCCCCTTATCGATTTTCCTCATAACACGCCTGTTTACCTGCCCGATGCGATCACCGAGCCTTTGTTTGTCAATGGTTTGTATCTGCTCGGCAAGTGCGGTGCTGTTTACTTCCAGACCGCAATTTTTACTGACAGGTATGTGTGTTGGCATATTGTTCTTGAAAGCAGATGTAAGCGGAATGACTATGACAGTCGGGCTGTGAGCGTTGCCTTTATTATTCTGAACGATGAGCACAGGTCTGCTGCCCTCCTGTTCCGAGCCAACTGCGGAGGCAAGATGGGCAAAGTATATCTCTCCACGTTTTATTTCATTCATTTATGGATAAAACACCTCTTTCCGTCACATTGCCTTGAGCAGAACAGCAGTCCAGAGCTTTTGTCAGCCCATACACACCTTAGACACCGAAAGCGCTTTATAAGCCTGCGTTTGTATTTCTTTCGTTTGTTGTTTTCCGTAAAGATCACTTCCTGACTTTTATACTTGTATGTAAAAAAACGGCGGTCTGCATTAGATGCAAAACCGCCGTGATCGTTTTGCCTTTTCATGATATTTGTCCCCGACATCCGTCATGGCGGAGCTGTACAGATGATCAGCAGCTTACCAATCTCATGAGAATCTCACCCCTCTGTGGTTCTCACAGAGCCGCCCCCAATGGTTGAGTCTATGGCTGGACGGAAGTATCATTATATTCCTGCGTTTCATCGCCTATCGGAGAGCTGCTCCGATCATTACAGCTGATAATTATCGCTCGCTTGTAAAAGGTCATGGCGTATCGCTGAAACGGCTGCCGAGATTTCATACCGGCCGCAGGATCAAAGTATCTGTATAGCTGATATTTGGTTGTCAAGTTGCAAAGGCTTTTTTGCCCTACATATAATAGGCATTTAAAAAGCGTCTTTTACAAAAATCTCAAAACATTTCGGCGATTTTACCAATCCAGTATGAAACCTTTTGTTGAGATATGCCAAAGAAAGCGGCTATCTCAGTTTGAGTATAGCCGTAGTATGTATTCAGTATATATGCTTTTTTCCACTTATCCGGCAACGATCTTAGCTTCTGATACAAACTGTCATTGTCGATCTCTTCGGTCCAGTCATCAAGAGGAGATAGCAGATAATCTTCCTCTGCCGAGAGTTCATTTATGCTATCTAACCTTATGTTTCTTCTGTAATATGCCCTGTTTCGGTTAAACACATTTTTATCAAATGCTTTTAGCGATAATATCTGCTGTGGTGTCATTCCTGCTGATATATATTCTTCCTCAAGGGTTTTCCATTCTTTATCAAATCTTGCTTTTTCAAGCCATAATTATATTTCATTCTTTATTCCTCCGTTTTGAATTTTCATTTAAAAAGACAAAACGGGGGTTAAGGGTATTTGGCTGTTAAGCACAGCCAGGGTTCTGAAAAAAACATAAAGGCACCCCCTCTGCAATCATGCAGAAAGGGCACCTTTTTTATAGTGTTATTATATACATTATAGTTATAGTGTATTATTCTTTTTGTGTTGCACAAATATAATTATTCCTGTGGTAAAATGAAGCTTGTTTTGTGACATATAGATTGTTGGATTTGTCAGTATTGACAATAATATTAACCATATAACTTCTCATACTCATTAATGGCAAAATTATCAGTCATGCCTGCGATATAATCGCATATAATTCGCATTATGCAAATATCCATTTTGATATCACGTTTTCCTCGAATATCGCTTATTGCGTGAGTAAGTGCAAATCTAAGCTTGCTACTATCGATTTTGTAATACTTATCTGTAATGCTAAATTCATATCCCTCCATTGATAAGCTTTTATACAGGTTTTTTAATGCAGTATCTGGCAATTGCTGTGGATTGGTATAATATGCTTCAAACAGATTTTTAATAATATATCGGCCTTTAGAATCTGTTCGCTGAACATCTTGCGAGTATAAAACTGCTTTAGATAATTTGTGTTTGAAGTTGGTTATGATTTCCGTCACATGTTCATTATCAAACTCATCATAGCTTATAGTCTTTTTGATAAATTTATTCTCATCCAAATCAATATTCAGTGAGTGAATGTTTTGAGGAATACTATCTTTATTTGATAGAGCCTCAATATTCTTCTGTGATGCAGTAATAAGATGTGTAACAAGAGTATTGACTACAACTTTTGATACAACTGCGATAAAATATTCTTTTGATCTGCGATCTTGTTGAAGATTATTGATAACATTGTCTTCTGAATATAAAGTTTGTTTTTTTGATGAAAAGAGTCCCCAAATCAGAGCAACAGCACAACATATTACAATAATAGCAGCAAGGATAGCTATTTTACATTTTGTATTATTATCATCTATACCCCAAAAATTCCACCCCAAAAACGAAAGAAGTACTGAGACCAAGCCGAATACAACTGAAAAAACAATAGTGAGTTTTGATAATATGTATTTTAGGTTGATTATTACTTTTGACAGCATTATTCAAATCATTCCAATCAAATTTTGTAGTAATGATATATCCTAAGTTTGAACAATTATGATATTATCGTTCCATCACTTATCTCTATTACCCTCTGGCACTGCTCTGCGACCTTCGGATCATGTGTAACGATAACAACAGTCTTTCCCTGCTTGTTTAATGATTTAAACATTTCCATTATCTCATATGATGTTATTGTATCAAGCGCACCCGTCGGCTCGTCAGCAAGAATAAGCCCTGGATGTGCAGCTATAGCTCTTGCAATAGCAACTCTCTGCTTCTGCCCGCCCGAGAGCATATTGCACCTTTTCATAGCAAGATCGGCTATCCCCACATCTTCAAGTGCCTTAAGCGCCTGTTTCTCACTGCCCGAGTCACCGCTTTTTGAAAAGTCAAGAGGTATCATTACATTTTCTATTGACGTTAATTCCTCAACAAGCGCAAAATCCTGCATTACAAGCCCTATACGCTCGTTTCTTATTCTGCATAGGTCATGTTCGTTTCTTCCGCCTATTTCGGTACCCATAAGTTTATAACTTCCATAGGTGAAACGCTCTATACACGCCATAATATTAAGTAAAGTTGACTTTCCTGCACCCGACTTCCCTATAATGGCCACAAGTTCGCCGTCATTTATCTGTAGGTCAATATTTTTGAGCACGACCTTTTCATTTGGTTTGCCCTTATTGTATATCTTTGAGAGCTTTTCCATTTTTATCTTGATTTTTGCCATACCATTACTCCTTCGCTCTGCAGGCGCTTAGCAGCGCTCCCCTGTTTATCATAGCCTTTGCTATCACAAGGGTAATGATAAGACTGATGATACAAATAAATGAAACTGCGGCAAACGAATAAATATCAAAGCTTACTATCAGATCACTTCCTGCCAATATTTTGAGAGTA
>JAFYET010000201.1 GCA_017544125.1 Ruminococcus sp.
AATGAAAGGATGTTTATTATGCCAAAGAACTACAACACCCTTAAAAACAACGCACTAAAAAAATACTTTGAAAGAATGAACGATCAGCAGCAAAAGGCTGTATTCAAGATAAACGGTCCTCTCTTGATACTTGCAGGTGCAGGAAGCGGCAAGACCACCGTGCTTGTTAACAGGATAGCCAATATGATACATTTCGGAAACGCCTATGCAAACGCCGAAGGCTACGGCAATGCCACCGACGATGAGCTCAGTTTCCTTGAGCGCTATGCAAGCGGAGAAGAGACCGACAGTGAAAAGCTCGCAGATATAATAGCATATGAAACCGTAAAGCCCTGGAATATCCTTGCCATTACCTTTACAAACAAGGCAGCAAACGAACTAAAAGCAAGGATAGAGACTATGCTCGGCGAAAAAGCACAGGGCATAACTGCTGCGACATTCCACTCGGTATGTGTAAGGATACTCAGGCGTGAAGCCCACAATATCGGCTTTGAATCGCACTTCACAATATATGATACCGATGATTCAAGGCGTGTTATAAAGTCGATACTCAGCGACCTTGACATAAACGAGAAAATGTTCCCGCCAAAGCTGCTTATGACCGAGATATCAGCTTCAAAGGACAATATGATGACCCCCGATGAGTATATCAAAAACGCAGCCGGCGATTACAGATATCTCGTTATAGGCAAGGTATACAAGACCTATCAGCAGCGCCTTAAAAACGCCAATGCTATGGACTTTGACGACATAATCTGCCATACGGTAGACCTGTTCGAGAAATTCCCCGATGTGCTCGACCATTATCAGAATCTGTTTAAGTACATAATGGTCGATGAATATCAGGACACGAGCAAGGTGCAGTTCAGGCTGATAAAGATGCTCAGCGAAAAGTTCCACAATATATGCGTTGTGGGTGATGATGACCAGAGCATATATAAATTCAGAGGGGCGACAATCGAAAATATCCTCTCCTTTGAGGATAACTTTGAATGTGACAAAGATACTGATGTTATCAAGCTCGAGCAGAATTACCGCTCAACGCAGAATATACTATCAGCCGCAAACGAGCTCATAAAGCACAACCAGGGCAGAAAAGGCAAGGATCTTTGGACAGATAAGGGCAATGGTGACAAGATAACCGTATTCAAGGCTTCAAGCGAGCGTGTAGAGGCAGGCTTTATAGCAGATACGATAAAAAAAGGTGTTGAAAGCGGTGGCAAATACAATGACTATGCAATACTTTACAGAACAAATGCCCAGTCAAACGTCATAGAGCAGGCGCTCATAAGGGCGGGAATCAGCTACAGGATATTCGGCGGTCCGAAATTCTATGACAGAAAGGAAATAAGAGACATTCTCTCATACCTTGCAGTTATCAACAACCACAGCGATATGCTAAGGTTAAGACGTATTATCAACGAGCCAAAGCGAGGCATCGGCGATGCGACAGTTGCAACGCTTGAGCAGATAGCCTCTGATTTAGGTGATGACCCGATAACCGTTATGAGCAATTCAAGCGAATACGTTCCCCTTGAAAAGCGTGCAGGCAAGCTCAAAAGCGTTGCGCAGATGTTCTGTGAGCTGACCGAGCTGTCTGAAACACTTCCGCTTGGCGACCTGCTTGAAAAGCTGCTTGACAAGTCAGGCTATAAAAAAGAGCTTGAAGACCAGGGCGAGGAAGGTCTTACAAGGCTTGAAAACATAAGCGAGCTTAAATCGACCATGATAAACTATGAGGAGCAGGCAGAAGAACCCAGCCTTTCGGGCTTCTTGGAGGAGATAGCACTGTATACCGACATAGACAACCTCGACGAGAACGGCGATTATACAGCACTTATGACAATGCACTCGGCAAAGGGTCTTGAATTTGACAATGTATTCGTTGCAGGCATGGAGGAAAACCTCTTCCCCTCGTCAAAAAGTATGGAGTCAGAGGCAGATATCGAAGAAGAGCGCCGCCTTGCATATGTTGCATACACAAGAGCAAGAAAGAAGCTCTATCTTACCATTGCAACCGAGCGTATGCTTTACGGTAAGACCGAGAGGAACAGAACTTCACGCTTTGTAAAGGAAGTTCCCGTAGATCTCAAAGAAAAGCTGTCTGACATAGATATGGCTGCACAAAAGGCTGCCGAGGCAAATAACTTCGGCGATATCAGATCAATGAGCCTTCAGCAGCAGCTTGCCATGCGCAAAGCATCAAAGGCAGACAGCGGCGAGGAATTCTCACCCGGCGAAAGAGTCAAGCATAAGATATTCGGCGAAGGCACTGTGCTTTCAGCAACCAAGATAGCAAATGACACGCTGCTCGAGATAGCCTTTGACAGCAAGGGTACAAAGAAGATTATGGCAAACTTCGCTAAGATCAAAAAGGTATAAATATAAGGGGCTGCTGCATCTGTGCAACAGCTCCTTATTTGTAATTATCTTATTTCGGGTCATAATAGCTGCTGTTATAGTTGCTATAACTGTTACTGCTATTATTTGCACCGTTGTAATAGCCGTTTTGCGTATTATAACCGCCGTTTTGAGTATTCTGCGTGTAGCCTGTGTACTGCTGATTTGTGTTATATCCGTTTTGCTGGTAGTAATTGTTGTAGTTGTAATTATTATACCCGTTTTGCTGACCGTAGTTCTGATAACCGCTGTTATAGGTATATCCCTGCTGTTGCTGATAATCAGTTGCAGATGTTCCGTTGTACTGATACTGATTATTGGCATAATTCTGCTGATAAGTTGTCTGCTGATAAACCGGCTGCTGATAGGTCTGCTGCTGATAATAACCGCTGTAGCCGTTCTGTGTACGGTAAAGATTCGGGTCAAAGTTATCATACTGCCTGTAATATCCGTTGGGGTCATAGTAGTAAGGGTTTTGCATGAAGTAATTGCCATACTGGTTAAAGCCAACACCCATAGGAGGTCCTATTGGCGAATCCTCTCTCGAGAGCTTGTTGACCTTCTTGACGGTAACAATAAATATGATTATCTCAAAGATAAAGAATATAGCTATAAACTCATCACGCCCGACCATAAGGCAGAAATCATAGAAGCCGTGGATAAGCACAGCTGAGAATAGCGCTTTTAAAAGGTTCTTTCTCTTGCCGCTGTTGTCACTGAGGAACTCACATCTCTTGGCAAGACCGTAATAATAGCCCATAAACACCGCATCTATGGCATGACCCGGAACTGACAGGATACCTCTCATTATTGCAACGCCTATCGAGCCGCCCATAACATAGAGAATGTTTTCAAGTGTCGCAAAGCCAAGCGAAACAGCCACAGCATAAACAACGGCATCAAAAGTGTAGTTGAATTCCTTATTCTTCCATGTGCGCAGCTTAAGCATAACAAACTTGCCGCATTCCTCAGTAAGCGCTGCCATAATAAACGCTTCAATAGCAGCGTATGCAAAAGAGCCCTCTTCGACTATCTCTTTGGCAAAGTTATCTATTATTACCTCAATAAAAGCAGCAGGTATAACAGAAACCGCACCAAGAACAAACAGCGAGACTATAAGCCCCTTGGGTTCTTTCTCTATCTTGTCTTTTCTGCGTATGTAGATCATCAGCAAAAACGCCGGCAGCACCGCAAGCCCGAATAAAACCTTCATATAACCTGTCCTTTCGTTATGATATGACATTTTATATATTATAACATACAATTTACGTTTGTGCAATAGCATTATTAAATTTAATAAATTATTTTTGATAACAATTATTGCTTCACTTGACATATATACATAAATAATGGTATAATAAATTTAATTATTGATTATTGTAAGGAAGGGTATAATGAATGTAAATAAGATATGCTTCATAATAGTCATATCATCTATAATAATCGGCGGCGGGTTCATCGCGGCGGCGAAATTCACATCTCACAGTGATGACAGCAGCAGGAATGTGAGCTCATATGAATCATCTCTCCCCGAAAGCTCGGTTATTGACGATTCTGTCCCCGATGATGACACAAGCTCTGTAAGCGATTCTCAAAGCGATAATGACAGCTCACTTGATGATAGCTCCGTGCCAGATGACAGCTCACGTTCGCAGGCAGGGACCGAGGTTCTAAGAGACGGAAACGGCAAAGAACTCCCCTATGATGTAATGCCAATAGTCGAAGCCTTCAAAACAGGTGACGATTCAGCGCTTAACGATAAAGAATATGAAACGCTGATAGCTGCAAAAAAGGTCATTGACGAGCTGATAACCTATGATATGACCGATTATGACAAGGCAAAGGCTGTTCATGACTATGTAGTCAGGAATAATGTATATAATGATAACTCACTCAATGCACTCGGGTATTCATCACTTGATGACTCCTCGCCCTACGGGGTACTGATAAACCATACCTCGGTGTGCAAGGGCTATGCTACGGCGTTTCAGCTTCTTTGTAATCTTTGCGGCATAGAATGTGAGCTTATAACAGAATATGAAGGCAAAGAGATACATCACCAGTATGACAGACTAAAGCTCGACGACAGTTGGTATTATGTTGACCCTACATGGGACGACGGTGATTATGACGACTACAAATACCAGTATTTCTGCCTTACAAGGGAACAGATGGCGTATAATCACGACCTTGATGACACCTGCCCCGAGACAAACAGCGACATAAACACTTATGCTTACCACAGCATTATTTATATAAACGATACTGATGAGCTTGAAAAAGCCATAATAAAAGCTCAGGACACCGATACTCCTTCACCTTATTACATAAGGGCTGGCAAGGGGCTCGGTCTTGATATGAAATTCCACGATGATGCCAAAGGGTTTGATTATTATTTTGAAGATAGTGAGGGCATCGGTATAATTTCAAAAACACTGAGAAACACCGACCCGTCAACATACTACGAATACGCAAAAACGAAAATAGACGGCGAGCTTCTGCTCGTTATATTTGCATACTAAAAGGAAGAAAGCCATGAAATTCAGACCATGTATTGATATACACAACGGAAGTGTAAAGCAGATCGTCGGTTCATCACTGAGCGATGAGGGCAACAGTGCTAAGGATAATTTCGTTTCTTTAAAGGGCGGCAGCTATTATGCGGCGCTTTACAAAGAAAAAGGCTTAAACGGCGGGCATATAATAATACTTAACCCCGAAGGCTCTGAGTATTATAATGCCGACCTTGAAACTGCTTTTGATGCACTGAAAGAATACCCCGGCGGCTTACAGATCGGCGGCGGTATAAATGATAAAAACGCAGCAATGTTCCTTGATAAGGGCGCAAGCCACGTTATCGTAACAAGCTATGTGTTCAAAAACGGTATAATAAACTATGATAATCTCGGCAAACTCGTCAAGGCTGTCGGCAAAGACAGGCTCGTTCTTGACCTATCATGCAGAAAAAAGGATAACAGATACTTCATAGTTACCGACAGGTGGCAAAAGTTCACTGATACAAAGCTGACCATTGAAACAATGAAACAGCTCTCAAAGCACTGTGATGAATTCCTTATCCACGCAGTAGATGTCGAGGGCAAGGCAAACGGCATTGAAGATGATATCGCAAGGCTTATAGGCGAGTTTGATGATATCCCCGTCACTTATGCAGGCGGCATTCATTCTTTTGCTGACATAGATAAGCTCGGCACACTTTCATGCGGCAGGGCTGATTTCACTATTGGCTCGGCACTTGATATTTTCGGCGGGCAGATGAGCTTTGATGAGGTCTGCAAACGAGCAAGCGGTGTAAATTAGTGAAAATACACTAAATTCGCACAATTATAATTAAAATTTGTAATTGCATTTTTATGTAAAATATGCTATAATAATATGTTGTACCGATAATAAATCCAACTCGGTACGGAAGGGTGATAATAATGGCAAAACTCAAGGTCGCTGTTATCTTCGGCGGAAAGTCTAATGAACATGATGTTTCCCTTATCTCCGCCGCTCATGTGATTAACAGCATACCAAAGGACAAGTTTGATGTTTACTGTATAGGTATCACAAAAAAAGGCAGCTGGTATAAATATATCGGCAGCACCGAAAATATAAAGAACGGCGAATGGGTGAAGCACCCTGACAACGTAAGATGTATCCTCTCCCCCGACCCGATGCACAAGGGCTTTATCGCACTTGATGAAGACGGCGGCTATCAGAATATAAAAGTTGACTGCATATTCCCTATGCTGCACGGCAAAAACGGTGAGGACGGTACTATTCAGGGTCTGTTTGAGCTTGCGCAGATTCCCTTTGTAGGCTGCGACCATATATCTTCAGCTAATTGTATGGATAAGGAGCTTACACATATCGTTCTTGATTCACACGGTATCAAGACAGCCCCCTATGTTCCTATGCTTGATAGTGAGCTTGACAAGCTCGACGAAAGATGCAGGGAAATGGAAGAAAAACTCACATACCCTATGTTTGTAAAGCCTGCAAACTGCGGCTCTTCTCTCGGCGTATCAAGAGCTGAGAACCTCGAGCAGCTTAAAACAGGCATTAAGCTCGCTTTTGCTCATGACAGAAAGGTAATTGTAGAGCAGGGCATAGTAGGTATTGAGTGTGAATGTGCCGTAATGGGTAATCACAAGCCATTTGCTTCCACCGTAGGTGAGATATGCTCGGCTAACGAAGATATATATGATTTCGAGGCAAAGTACAATAACGAAGCCTCAAAGACAGTTATCCCCGCAAGAATAAGCGAAACTGCCATAGAAAGAATAAGAGAAACAGCTCTTAAAGCATACAAGGCAATGGGCTGCGAGGGGCTTGCAAGGGTCGATTTCTTCCTCTGCAAGGGCGATGAACCTGTACTTAATGAGATAAACACCCTCCCCGGTCACACACCTATCAGTATGTACCCCAAGCTCATGGAGAACGCCGGGCTTTCTCCCGAGCAGCAGGAAGAAAAGCTCATACGCTATGCATTTGAAAGGGCTGACGTTGACTATGAATAACGAAGCAATAGGCGTTTTCGATTCGGGCGTTGGCGGTCTTACCACTGTCAAGGAGCTTGTAAAGCTGCTGCCGAATGAAAATATAGTTTATCTCGGCGATACCGCTCATGTGCCTTACGGAACAAAGAGCAGCGATACCATTGCAAAATACGCAAGGCAGGATATATCATTCCTGCTTGAAAGAAATGTAAAAATGATACTCGTTGCCTGCGGCACCATATCATCTGCAATGATGCACGAGCCTATATTTGAAAACGTCAGAATAAGCCACAGCGGCGTTGTTCTGCCTACTGCCAAAGCGGCGTGCAGTGCCACAAGGAACAAAAAAATAGGTGTTCTCGGTACAAGTGCAACTATCAAGAGCCAGAGCTTTGCAAACGCTATAAAAGCCATTGACCCTGAGATAGTGGTAACGGCAAAGGCCTGCCCGATGTTCGTGCCGCTCGTTGAAAACGGCTATACCGACAGAAATTGTCTTGTAACAAAGCTCATTGCCGAGGAATACCTTGAAATAATGAAAAAGAATGAGGTCGATACTCTGATACTCGGCTGTACACACTTCCCTCACCTGCATGATATAATACAGGATGTTATGGGCGACGGTGTAAAGCTGATATCATCAGGCGCTGAGCTTGCAAAGTTTGCAGCAGACGCACTTACCGACGAAAATGCACTGAGCGACAGGCAGACAGAGGGCACAAGAGAGCTCTTCTGCACCGACAGCGTTGAGCTTTTTACAGAAACAGCAGCAACATTCTTAGGTAAAGACAATCACGCACATATCGCAAAATGTATACTTAAAACATGAAAGGATAATAACGTGAAAGATGCTTTGATAAAACTGATAAGCACACAGAACGACGGTGAAGACAGCGAGTCTACCGAGCTTATCACAAGAGGAAAATACGGCCGTGAAAAGGACGGCTATATAATTGAATATGATGAGACAGAGGCTACGGGCTACGCAGGCTCTACCACCAAGATAAAAGCATTTGATAACGGCACAAAGATAGCAATGGAGCGCACGGGTGCCACACAGTCAACACTGATTGCCGAGCTTGGCATCAAGCATCACTGCCAGTATGGGACTCCATACGGCGATTTTATGGTAGGTGTCAACACTAAGACCATAAAAAAAGAGCTTGACGCAAAGGGCGGTCAGCTTGATTTTTCTTATGTTATCGACATAAATTCCAGCTTTGTGGGCGATTTCAGAATATTTGTAAACGTAACACCCACAGCCTGACACAAAAGAAAGGAAGATAAAGAATATGGCTAATCTTATTCAGGACGCATTTTCACAGGTCAGAGAGCTTGTGATGAATGCCCTCGGAGTATGTATTCGTGACGGGGTATTCCCCGCAGAAGCAATAAATCCGTTCAATGTTGAAAGACCTGCCGACTCCAAAAACGGCGATGTTTCCACAAATGTCGCTATGGTATGTGCAAGGGCTTTCAAAACAGCACCGAGAAAGATAGCAGAGGAGATAGTTGCAAAGATAGACCTCGGCGAGACCTACTTTGAAAAGTGCGAGGTAGCAGGCGCAGGCTTTATCAACTTCTTCTTTTCTCAGAGCTGGTATTCAAATGTAGTAAAAGCCGTTCTTGATGAAAAAGAAAGCTATGGCAGCACAGAGCTTGGCAAGGACAAGAGCATTATCGTAGAGTTCGTTTCCGCAAACCCCACAGGTCCTATGCACATAGGCAATGCAAGAGGCGGTGCTATCGGCGATTGCCTTTCTGCTGTGCTTGAAAAAGCAGGCTACAATGTTGCAAGAGAATTCTATGTAAACGATGCAGGCAATCAGATAGAAAAGTTCAAGACATCGCTCGAAGTCAGATACTTGCAGATATACAAGCCCGAGACAGAGCTTCCCGAGGACGCTTATCAGGGGCAGGATATCGTAGAGCACGCAAAGGCTTTCAATGAGGTTTACGGTGACAAGTATGTTAATGCCGACTCAGAAGAAAGAAGGCAGGCTCTTTGTGACTTTGCTCTTCCCAAGAATATACAGACCCTGCACGATGACCTTGGCAAGTACAGGATAAATTACGACAAATGGTTCACAGAAAGCTCGCTCCACAACAGCGGCGCTGTAAAAGATATTGTTGAAAAGCTCAAGGAAAGCGGCTATACATATGAGCTTGAGGGGGCATTATGGTTCAAGTCCTCAGAGCTCGGCGATGAAAAGGACAGGGTTCTTGTTCGTGCAAACGGCGTGCCCACCTACTTTGTTCCCGATATCGCCTATCACTACAACAAGCTCGTTACCCGTGGTTTTGATAAGGCTATTGACGTGCTCGGTGCCGACCACCACGGCTATGTTCCGAGAATGAAGGCTGCACTTAAAGCACTCGGCGTTGATGAAAACAGGCTTGATGTCGTTATCATGCAGATGGTAAGGCTTGTGCGTGACGGCGAAGTATACAAGCTCTCAAAGCGTTCGGGCAAAGCTATAACACTTGCAACGCTTCTTGACGAGGTGCCGATAGATGCAGCAAGGTTCTTCTTTAACCTGAGAGAAGCAAACTCTCACTTCGACTTTGACCTTGACCTTGCAGCATCTGAAACATCACAAAACCCCGTTTACTATGTTCAGTATGCTCACGCTAGAATATGCTCTGTGCTTAACAAGGCAAAGGAAGAGGGCGTTGAACTTAAAAATGATGCAGACCTCAGCGTTCTCACCACTGATGATGAGCAGGAGCTTATAAAGTTCATTGCCACCCTCCCCGATGCAGTTAACGATGCAGCAAAGAACTATGACCCCGCAAGAATGACAAGATATGTCATCGAGGTCGCAACGCTTTACCACAAGTTCTATAATAACTGCCGTATCCTCGGCGAGGCAGCCGAGATAATGCAGGCAAGGCTGACACTTTGCCTTGCGATAAAGCAGATAATCTTCAACATTCTTACAATGTTAAAGGTAACTGTTCCCGAGAAAATGTGATTCATATTACAGATAATAACGCCCGAAGGTTTGAAGCCTTCGGGCGTTTAACATTATACAAAACAGACTTGTACTATCCTAAGTATGTATAGACCAGGTTTTCATAAAGCACTATGCCGCCCTCTTCTATCTCCTGTGGTAAAAGCGCCGCCGCTATCAGCATAGGCTCACCTGTCTCGATATCAATAAGCTGAACATAATCACCGTTTATAAGCACGATAGTATATTTTCTTGGCTGCATATTTATCTCCTGCCTTTCTTCTTTTCAAACATTACATTTCCTTTGCCCGCCGCATTCATAAGCTCAGTCAGTGATGAACGGCTAAGCTCAATGGCGGGTGCATTCTTTATGCCGGTCATTTTTCTCAGGTCTTCAAAGAATACAACCAGCGGTGTCCCGGCATCAGCGGTGCAATACTTTAATGCCGTGTCTTTTACTTGCTGCATTGTAGCCTTATCATCAGACTTCAGGCGCACATAAAGCCTGATATTTTCAAGGCTTTTCACAAAGCTCTCAGCCTTCTCGCAGCGATCAACTATTATCTTAGCGCCCTCATCGCTCCTGACATTCAGCTTGCCCCAAACGGCTATCATCTCACCTGTTGATGTGAGCCTTTCATAAGCGCTGAATGCTTCGGGGAAGAATATAAGCTCACAGCCTGCTTTCTTATCCTCAATAGTAACAAAAGCCATTCTGTCGCCTTTTTTTGTTTTGAGCGAGCGCCTGTTTGTTATTATGCCAATGGCACTAACCTGCTCGCCGTCACGGCTTTCATTGCCCGAAGCACCTATCTCGGATATAACAGATAGCTCGGTCATTCCGCTTGCAGCCGCAAACGGCTCAAACTCATCAATAGGGTGCCCCGAGATATACATACCGAGTGCCTGATATTCAAGCTCCAGCAGCTCGGCGGGAGAGAATTCGGGCTTTGGGGGTATAGCAACAGTATCAGCCACCTTCTCACCCGAAAGCGCAAAGAAATCAAGCTGTCCGTCAATAACGCTCCTGCTCTGCTCTGCAGCGCCGTCAAGCACTGATTGGTAAACATCGAGCAGCTCATGGCGGTTGTTGCCAAGGGTATCAAATGCGCCGCACTTTATCAGGCTCTCTACCGCACGGGAATTTACTTCAAAGCATATATTCCTTTTGCAAAAATCAGCAAATGAAGTATACGCCCCGTTTTTCTCACGTTCTTTGACTATATGGTCAATAGCACCCTCGCCAACACCTTTGACAGCAAGCATAGCAAAGCGTATGCACTCACCCTCAGCCGTGAACGCCGCATAGCTCTTGTTTATATCAACAGCAAGCACGTTAACGCCGTTTTTATTGCATTCATCAATATATGAATAGAGCTTTTCGGCGCTGTCACCTATCACAGAGGTCATAAGTGCTGCCATATAGGATGAAAAATAGTGGCACTTTAAATATGCCGTGCGGTAAGCGATAGTTGAATAGGCGGCGGCGTGTGATTTATTGAACGCATATGAAGCGAACGACTGCATCTCATCAAATATCTCGCTTGCGGTCTTTTCATCTACGCCGTTTGCGATACAGCCTGAGCAATCCTTATCGCCGTAGATAAATGCCTTGCGCTCGTTTTCAAGCACAGCCTTTTTCTTTTTAGCCATTGCACGCCTTACGATATCAGCCCGCCCATAGGAATAGCCTGCAAGGCTGCGGAATATCTGCATGACCTGTTCCTGATAAACGATACAGCCGTAGGTTATGTCAAGTATGGGCTTTAGCTTTTCATGCTTATAGGTGACAAGTGATGGGTTGTGGCGGTTCCTGATATATGTGGGTATAGAATCCATAGGTCCCGGGCGGAAGAGGGCATTCATAGCTATCATATCTTCAAGCCTTTCAGGGCGCAGCTTCATAAGATTAGCTGTCATTCCCGGGCTTTCAAACTGGAATACACCTAAAGTACGCCCCTTAGAGAGCATATCATAAACCTGCTTGTCATCAAGTGGTATACTGTCAATATCAAAACCGGGGTCGGTCTTTTTTATCTCCTCACAGCAGTGCTTAATGATAGTGAGATTGCGAAGCCCGAGAAAATCTATCTTCAAAAGCCCCAGCCGCTCAAGTGCCGTCATAGTATACTGTGCAAGCACCTGCCCGTCTCTGGCATAAAGCGGCACATAGCTCACCACAGGGTCTTTGGTTATAAGCACGCCTGCGGCATGGGTCGATGCGTTTCTCGGCAGACCCTCTATACGTATAGCCATATCTATTATCTCATGAGCATCGGCATTTGAGTGATACAGATTCTTTACTGCGGCGACCTTTTCAACACTTTCAGCAAGACTAAGGCTTCTTGGCACTGTCTTGGCTATCATATCACCCACAGCAACAGAAAAGCCCATTGCCCTTGCGCAATCACGCACCGCCTGTTTTGCCTGAAGTGTGCCAAAGGTTATTATCTGGCTGACGTGCTCTTCACCGTAGCGCCTTATAACATAATCAATGACCTTCTGTCTGCCCTCAATACAAAAATCAACGTCAAAATCAGGCATTGATACACGCTCGGGGTTAAGAAAACGCTCAAAGAGCAAGTCATATTTCAGCGGGTCAATATCGGTAATGCCTATAAGATATGCGCAAAGGCTGCCTGCACCCGAACCACGCCCGCAGCCTACGGGTATGTCGTTTTTCTTGGCATAGTTTATAAAATCCCACACTATAAGGTAATAGTTGACATAGCCCATCTGCGAGATGACCGACAGCTCATATTCCATTCGCTCTCTTGCCTGCGGGGTGGGATTATTATAGCGCTTATACAGCCCTTGCTCACACATATCACGCAGGAACTTTTCATTATCTGAAACACCTTCGAGCTTGAAATAAGGCAGCTTTGTAACACCGTATTCAAACTCAACATTACAGCGCTCGGCTATCTTTACTGTATTTTCAAGAGCATCTTCATAGCCTGTGAATGCCTCATACATCTCATCAGTGCTCTTGACATAGAACTGATCTGTGGGCATACTCATTTTATCGGGGTCTTTAACAGTTGTTGCTGTTGATATGCACATAAGTATCTGCTGATAGTCACTGTCCTCACGCCTGATATAGTGGCAGTCGTTAGTTGCGGCAAGGGGTATGCCCGTCTGCCTTGCGAGCTTTATCAGCTGCGGGAATATCCTCTTCTGCTCTATAAAATCCTGATTCTGTATTTCGATATAGTAATTGCCCTTGCCGAATATGCTCTCATAAAGCCTTGCAGTATCCACAGCCTTTTCAAAGCTGCCCTCTGACAGCAGAACGGATATCTCACCCGCCATACAGGCTGAAAGGCAGATAAGCCCCTCGTGGTGTTTTTTTATCAGCTCAATATCAATTCTGGGCTTGCCGTAAAAGCCCTCGGTATAGCCCAAAGAAACAAGCCTGATAAGGTTCTGATAGCCGGTCATATTCTCACAGAGAAGTATAAGGTGATAATACTTTCTGCCGCTTCTGTTATCTTTTTCAAAGCGTGAGCCGGGTGCAACATAGACTTCACAACCGATAATCGGCTTTATGCCCTGTGCGATACATTCATCATAGAACTCAACAGCGCCGAACATATTGCCG
>JAFYET010000202.1 GCA_017544125.1 Ruminococcus sp.
GACAGGCGGTAGTCAATGCTATCAGAAAATACGACAAGAATGCAATTATCGTATGCGGCACAGGCACATGGAGCCAGGACATAGATCAGGTGCTGGGCAACAGAATAAACGACAAGAACTGCGTCTACACCCTGCACTTCTACGCAAACACCCACACCGACTGGCTGAGAAACAGAGTGACAAGCTGCTATTCAAAGGGGCTACCGATACTGGTAACTGAGTTCGGCACCTGCGACGCATCTGGCAACGGCGGCTTCAACGCAAGCCAGACCAAGACATGGCTGAGCCTGCTTGACAAGTACATGATAGGCTATTGCAACTGGAGCGCCTGCGGCAAGTCGGAGACAGCCTCGGCATTCAAGAGCGGCACCAACCTCTCGGCGATAAAGAAGGGCACATCACAGCTGACCGAAAGCGGCAAGCTGATACGCTCGCTTTACAGAAAGAGGACGGGGAAGTGAAGCGCCCTGCGGGCTAAAATAATAAAGAATAAATAAGAATAGAGGTATCGCTTGCGGCGATGATGATCAAAAATCATTGCACGCAGGCGATGTTTTTTGGTGACGGAGGGGTTACACAAGATTTTGCACGGACGAATAATTTAGGTGATACACTAAAGCCTACGGCAAAAGATATAACATCGGTGGTGCACTTTAGTAACTGGGATTTCCTCCGCAGGCACCCCGAAAGGGGGACCTTTGTCGGAAATTGCTTCGCTTCAAAGCCCCAAAACAGGGCGGAAGAGGGCTTTTTTGAAAAAATCTCAAAAAAATTTGAAAAAACACTTGACAAGCAGGTTTTGTTGTGGTATAATATTATCTGTTGAGCGGCAGTGCTGGAATAGGCAGACAGGCACGTTTGAGGGGCGTGTGTCTTTGACGTATGGGTTCAAGTCCCATTTGCCGCACCAGAACTTAACAAACTCCCGTAAACACGAGGTTTGCGGGAGTTTTTATTTTGTCTGAAAACAGGTGTAAAACCACTGTTAAAATGCCACTACGACACCTACTACGACAATTATTCCTTGTTATCGAGCTCTGAAAGTCGCTTTTTAAGCACCTCAATATCATTGCCAACGTAGTGCTTTTCGGTGACAGATGTGTCGGCGTGACCTAATAGACGTGAGATGGAGTATAGATCCAGCCCCTGTTCTCTTAGTATTGTACCGTATGAGTGGCGAAGCTCGTGAGGGGTCATATAGGGCAGACCGAGAGCTTTGGTGGTCTTGTCCATATAGAGCTGATAGCCTCTGTTAAAGCCATCTATTGATGTGTAGCCGTATTTGGTCTTGCCGTCTATAACGAACAGCGAGGAGTGCCGGGCGCTGCATTCGGCTTGCAGAAAGCTCATCAGCTGCTCATCGTGTCCGAACGGGATAGTACGCAGTGAAGATATAGATTTTACATCGCCGTCGTTCGGCATACCTTTGGTATCCGGTTCGACGGCTCTTTTTATTTCTACCGTCTGTGCAGAGAGGTCAATGTCCTGCCACATCAGCCCCAGCAGCTCACCTCGCCTCAGTCCGAGCGAGAGCATAAGAAATACCGCCTTAGCGTATTTGCTGCCGTCCTTCAATGCCTGCTCCTTAAGCTTGTCCGCCTGTGCTTTAGTGTACCATTTAAGCGTGAATGCTTCCTTGTCCGAATGCAGCTTTATGTTTTTGACAGGGTTCTTGATGCAGTAGTCGTTATCTATAGCGGTCTCAAATATGCTTTTAAGCATCTGCTGCTGACGGCGTAGAGTAGTAGCAGAGAGTTCTTGATGTGCTGAGAAGTATTGCTGAATATCAAGCTGCCTTATGTTCGTAAGCGGCGCAGATCCGAAATATGGAATGAAGTAGTTGATAACGTTTGTTTCGTATGTCCACTTGTAGGTGTGTTCTTTGACGTGTGGCTTTTTATATACTTCAAGCCATTTGTTAGCCCATGCCTTGAATGTCATTGCACGTTCAAGAAAATGTTCTCCTGTCTGCTCTGATACAGCCTTGTCAATTATATATAGTCTTGATTTTTCTTTGGCATCTTCAAGTGATTTTGATGAGTAAAAGGATTTTCTTATTGCCTTACCATCGAAGCTCTTGCCGATAGTCGCCTTGTATTCATACATTCCCGTTGCATGATTGGGCTTTGATTTCTTTGGTCTTGCCATGATATCCCTCCTTCCTGTGTTTTTCGTCCTCGGTGTTATGCCGGGGGCTTTTTTTATTTGAATTTCGGCTTGTCGAGCTCCATAGCCACCTCATAGAACGTGTCAAAATACTGCTTGAAAAGGTCAGTATTGAACTCATACGTCTCATCTGACGGGCGTGGAGTGTCGGTGATAGCCTTAGTATATAGTATGTCCGTCTGCTCCATCATCTTATCCCATGCGTTGATGAGCTGAGCCTGCTCCGGAACGCTGTCATCAAGTGTGTGGATAAAGGCGTTATATTCGTCTTTCTTCTCCATAGCTATTTTCAGATTGCTGACAGTGAAATCTATATCCATTTGTTCACCAACGGAATTTGTACCGCTCTCGACATAGTGATATATGTCGCAAAAGCCGTCATTCCAGATCTTGCCCGTTGCCCAGCTGGTAACATCATTAAGCTTGATGCTGCTTTCCTTGCTGCTTGCTTCTGAGGATACAGAGATAGCCGATGAGCTGTCAGCCTTTTTCTTCTTTCTGCTTGATGATTCTTCATCATCTCCGCAGGATACGAGCATAGCAGTGCAGCACAAAAGCGAAAGTATAATAGCCGTTTTTCTCATAACAACTCACTCCTTTAGGTTCATACGCTTAAAAATGCCTTAGTGACAGTATCATCAGCTGTATTGTACAGCATCAGATACACGCCATTCACTACGCAGCTTGATGTCGCTTTGCCAAAGCCTTCAAGTTCAATTACCACAGAACCGGAGGCTCCTTCTGTTAGCTTGGGGTCTCCCTCTTTGTATCTGTACACTTCAAATTTATTACCATTATATTTGAATCCCGTGCCGTCTTCAGCACCTACCATTCCGGCAGCCATTATGCTTATATCTGTTATTCCTATTTTCTCACCGATTTTTGCTACATAATCGGCAGAGTCCGCGGGAAGGTCCTTTGTTACCTCTTTGGAAGTGGTCGTGGTAGCCTCTGTTGTCGTAGTTGTAGTTGTCATTTCAGACTTGGTCGTAGTAGTCTCTGTTGTCGTAGTTGTCGTTTCTTCGGTCGTTGTAGTCGTTGTTTCCTCAGCTGACGAGCTGTCGGGCGCCGAGGTCGTTGTGGTCGTTT
Organism: Ruminococcus sp.; assembly: GCA_017544125.1. GTDB lineage: Bacteria > Bacillota > Clostridia > Oscillospirales > Ruminococcaceae > NK3A76. Next base: position 3,256 of record JAFYET010000202.1, read on the forward strand.
CGGCTGCCGATGAGCTGTTATTCTTACCCGATGATGAGCTGCTGTCACTATCCGAGCAGCCCGTAAGCAGCGCCGTTGCTGCGAGTATGGCGCAGATTTGTTTTTTCATTGTTTATCATGGTCCTTTCTTGATCTTAAATATCCTTGATAACCCTCTTAACCACGCCGAGGATCCTTAGCTTGGTTATCTCTATCCCCTCGAACACCCTGTCCATATAGTCAGGGTTGAGGGAGTGCAGGGTCACTCTCTTTGCCTTGGGATCGTGGAAGAACTGTTTCACCACAGCGTCCTCGCCGTCGATGAGCAGCACAGCCACCTGCCCGTTCTCGGCGTAGTCCTGCCTGAGCACCTGTATGCTGTCACCGTCCTCTATCTTCGGGTACATCGAGTTGCCCTCTACTCTGATGATGAGGGTGTTCTCGGCTTCGGCGGAGCTGACGATGTAGAGCGGCATATAGTCAACCACCACATTCTCAGCGTGCGCCCCGAAGCCCGCTGCCACGCTCTCATACACAGGTATCATTCTAACGTTGCTGTCAGGCAGCATCGTGGCGTTGGATTCGACGGTGGGGGTGTTGTCAAATTGGTGAGCAGGCTCTTCGTTATTATACCACTCATACTTCCAGTTGAAAGAACCCATTTCGTCAGTTTTCAGCACGAGCCAATTGGGATCTACATCTAATTGTTTTGCCATGGCGTGCATTACGGGGAGCTTTATTTTTGCAATCTTTCCGCTTTCATATCTCTGGATAGTAGATTTGTTAAGCCATAATCTATTGCCCAGGTCCTCTTGTGTTAGCCCGAGTTCTTCACGCCTTTGCTTTATTCTTTTTCCTATCAGTATATTTCTGTTTTCCATATACTCACCTGCTTTCTTTATAAGCATTATAACATATATAATTGCAAAATGCAATAGAAAAAGAAAAAAATAATAAAAAAAGTTGCATTTTGCTATTGACAAACCAAAAAAGATGTGTTATTATAATAATCAGAAAGTTGCATAACGCAACAGAAAGGAGTGATTAAATGGTCAACACAAACAAGATTAAAGGCAGAATGAAAGAGCTTGAGATAACTCAGGCAGATGTGGCAAAGTGCTTGGATATAGCGCAGCCTACGGCAAATCAGAAGATTAACAACGTCAGACCTTTTGACCTTGATGAAGCCGAGAAACTGTCAGCTCTCCTTGGCATTGAGTCAGGTGAATTCGGCTTATATTTTTTTGCCGGATAAGTTGCATAATGCAACTGCCACAGTGAATGACGGTAGTGAAAGGAGGTATGGAAATGGAAAACAAAGCCGCCTTTGTAGATGCGCTTGGTTATGCACTGCGTAACTATACAAGGCTTGGTGTAGGAACTGTTACCTATAACAAAACGCCTGACGACAGAGAACTTGTAGAGATACTATTTCTCAACGGCGGCATACTCAGAGTAGAAGTTACCGCCGACAGCTGCATAGCGATTATGCACGACATCTACAAGGCACTTATGTGAAAGGAGGTGTGTTCTATGACTGAAGCTATTAAGACCTATCTTGAAGCCGATACAGAGAAGATCGAGCAGATAATCGAGAAATACCCGAGACAGATCCCCACGAAGATAGTAGCCGAGCTTATGGGCGTAAGCCCCGAGAACATCAGGCAGGCAGTATCAGAGGGAGAACTTGGCATCAGTTGGCGCAAACCCGGCAAGCTCACAGGGGGCAACTGCATACCAACGCCGAAGTTCGTCCGTTGGTGGCTGAATATATCACGATAGACAGGAGGTACAGACATGACAATAGGCGAGGCGCTGCTGTGCTGCTTTATATCGGGCTTTTTGATGTACCTGTTAGCCCAGCTCTATGACGACGTGCGTAAACGTCGTTGGGAAGAAGAGGACAGGCGCAAGAGGTTAAGGCAGCAGTTCGAGCAGGATATGTGGGATCTAAGAGACCGCTACGGCGATGACTTTGGTGAGGTAAGAATGATAGTAAGACACAATAAGAAAGGAGCAGCATGATGGGCAAGTATAACATAGAAATATGTCTTTTACCGCACGAGGAGGAAGTGCTTAAAGGGCTGCATCGTGAAAGCAACGAGCTGCTTTCGGCAGGCGGGGGAGAAGAGATGTCTTTCGAGGAGTGGTTTGGCTGTATGCTTAGGTTCTGCGGCATCTCATCAATAATAACTACTGCTCAGACCGCCAACCGGAACACAAGGAAAAGATTAAGTAACAAGGAGGAATACAAATGTCAGAACTAACAAGAGAAAAGAAGTGCCAGATAGCGGCACTTGCCGCCAAGGGCTGGAAGGCTGAAGGGATAGCCGAGATAGCAAAAGTGGACATCGAAGCTGTCAAGGCGCTGCTGGCGACCAGAGACACAGATAAAATCGCAGAACCTCCCAAGGAAGATATATCTGCGATGAACAGAACCGAATTGAAAGCCTACGCTGTAAGGCTGTACAATCAGGGCAAGAAGCACAAGGAGATAATGGAGATAACGGGGCTGTCGAGGTCGGTGCTGTATACGCTTATCCCTGTCGGCAAAGACAGTAAGGATAAAAAGCCCCGCAAGTTCAAGAAATCCGCACAGGTCAACAAAGACTTCGACCAGGCTGTAGATGAGATGATAGCCGAAGCCGAGACAAAGAAAGAGCCCGCACCGGCTGCCACCGATACGAGCTCAACAAGCGAAAACATAAATAGTTTATACCCTAATGATACCATAGACGAGCCGAAAAGTCAAGCCCTGAATGGCGTGGACTTCATCGGACTGTTTGAGGGTATGCTGCACGAGGGCTACGGCGATAAGGCTAAGATCGTCAAGGTAAGTGCCGACAAAGAGAAAGCATCAGTCGTATTTGAGTGCGAGGGCAAAGATTATGGTCTGAACTTCGGGCTGGCGTTTTAGGAGGTGCGGTTATGAAGGTAATAGACAGAAATATAATGCTGAAAATTGAGCTGCTGCAACCTCACCCCGACAACCCGAGAAAGGACGTCGGTGATGTGACGGAGCTTGCTGACAGCATCAAGGTAAACGGCATCTTCCAGAACTTGACTGTCATTAAGGACGGGGAGAGGTATACCGTTATCATAGGACACCGCCGGCTTGCAGCGGCAAAGCAGGCAGGGCTAAAAAAAGTGCCTTGCAACGTTGCCGAAATGACCGAACAGGAGCAGATAAGCACAATGCTGCTTGAGAATATGCAGCGAAATGATCTTACCGTCTATGAACAAGCGCAGGGCTTTCAGATGATGATAGACCTCGGAGAGACAGAAAAGACCATTGCAGAGAAGACCGGCTTTTCAAAGACGACCGTTAAGCATCGCTTAAAGCTGCTGGAGCTGGACCCGGACGAGTTCCGCAGGTCCCAGGAGAGACAGGTGACGCTTGCCGATTACATCGAGCTTGAAAAGATCGAGGACAAAGAGCTGCGCAGCAAGGTGTTGAAAAGCGCAGGCACATCCAACTTCAAGTGGGAACTTGAATCCTGTCTGCGTCATCAGCGGCAGGAGAAGATCACCAGGGAATGGCTCGACTTCATTGACGATCTGTTTGTGCAGTTCGATTACGACCGTAACCGTGAGATCGTCAAGACTGTCTATATGACCCGGAAGATGACCGACGAGGACAGAAAGGAATTGCGGGAGCTGGCGGAGGACATCGAAAACGACTACTGCTACACCAAGGGAAACACCTATCTCTACATTATGGGAAAGGAGCGCTCCGAGCCGCTGCCGGACTATGAGGAGGAGAACCGGCTGCGATCCGAGCGGGTGGAGCGTATCCGAAATGTAGAGGCACAGGCCGCAGCCCTGCGCCGGCAGTTCGTCAAAAACTACACGCCGAATAAGAAAAACCTGCCCGTGCTGGTAAAGGCGCTGTTCACCCTCGAGGCTGACATATATGATCTGGACGAAGAAACGTTCGCTGAAATGCTGGGCATAGCCGTTTCGGAGGACGAAGTATATATCACTGATCTGCCGGAGTTCGACGAGCTCCTGCGCAGGTGCCCGGACAAGGTGCTGCTTGCAGTATGCTCCGTCAGCACCGAGGAGTGTATGCTGGCCGCCCACGACTGGTACGGCCGCCCGGAAGAGAACCAGCGTCTCAACGACTGGTACTCCGTGCTTGGCAAGCTGGGCTACTCTATGTCCGACGGGGGAAAAGCCCTGCTTGACGGGACGCATGAATGCTTTAAGGAGGAAAATAACAAATGAAGTTACAGAAAGCTATTAACATAATCAAGAAAAGCACCTCAATAACACTGCTCAGAAACGACAGTGGCAGACGGCTGCTGTCAAACGACACGGCTGCTTATGATGTGAGCGGGTTCCCTGAGATAGAGACTGAGGGCGAGCTGGCTGCGGTACTGGGCATAGACAAGCCGAAAGACCACGTGTTTGCTATCACGGATATACCCGAGATACTTAACACCAATGCAGAAACGATATACGCCGAGCAGCTTGCAACAAGCGTGTGCTTTGGCGGTGAAGAGTACGTGCTATTTGACTGCGGTAAGATATATGCAGTTCACGCCGAATACTTAAAGCCATTTGAGGAAGACGATCTGTTCCGCTGCACACCTTTGCCGGACGGCGGGTGTGTGATCTCGGCGGGTGGGCTTATCACCACGGGCTATGTAATGCCCATATCGGTCGCCGATGACCGCATGATCACAGATATATCGGAGATAGCAAAAAGAGGAATATGGAGGGCGAGTAAATGATAATCAAGAAATCAACTCTTAACATGACCGAAGCCGACTGGCTTGCCGACAGGCGTGAGAGCATCGGCGGCTCTGATGCAGCGACTATCGTAGGGCTTAACCCTTACAGCTCACCTTATGAGCTGTGGGCAGATAAGCTCGGGCGTATTCCTCCCAAGGAATCAAATGAGGCTATGCGCCTTGGTCACGATCTTGAACAGTATGTAGCCGAGCGCTTCACAGAGGCCACGGGCAAGCGTGTGAGACGTGAAAACAACATCATCAGGAATACAGATATACCTTTCGCACACGCCAATGTAGACCGCCTTATAATCGGTGAGAAAGCAGGCCTTGAATGTAAGACTACATCGGCGCTTAATACGAGCAAGTTCAAAGGCGGTGAGTTTCCCGCAAACTACTATGTGCAGTGCCAGCATTATATGATGGTTACAGGATACCCGAAATGGTATCTTGCCGTGCTTGTACTGGGAAGAGAATTTCTTTGGTTTGAAATAGAACGCAATGAGGAAGATATTGAGGCGCTGAGGCAGAGCGAGGAAGCCTTTTGGAACTGCGTAGCAGAAAAGGCAGAGCCTCAGATTGACGGCAGCTATTCATGCAGCCGTACAATAGAGCAGCTTTATCCGGAGAGCGAGGACGGCGAGATAGATATAGCACCTTTTACCCGCTCACTTGCCGAGAGGAAAGAGCTTGAATGTCAGATAAAAGAGCTCGAAGAAAAGAAATCAGCTATTGATAATGAGATTAAGGCGTATATGGCTGAATGTGGCACAGGTGTATGTGACGGCTACAAGGTCACATACAAAACGCAGGTACGCAACACACTCGATAAGGCAGCACTTGCTAAGGCTCACCCGGAGATAGACCTAAATAACTTCATGAAGCAGTCATCATCAAGAGTATTCAAGATCAAGGAGGTATCATAAATGGCAAACGAAGGCATAATCAAGAAAACAACAGGCGAGATAGCAGCAAGAGGTAAGCCTGTCACACTTAACGACTACATCAAGAAAATGCAGGGAGAGATAGCCAAGGCGCTGCCTTCGGTCATAACTCCCGAGAGGTTTACACGTATGACCCTTACGGCGGTCAACTCTAACCCCGAGCTCGCCAAGTGTGACAAGTTATCGTTTTTAGCAGCTATGATGAGCGCAGCGCAGCTTGGTCTTGAGCCTAACACTCCTCTTGGTCAGGCATATATCCTGCCCTTTAAGAACAACAAAAAAGGCATTACAGAGGTACAGTTCCAGATAGGCTATAAAGGTCTTATAGATCTTGCCTACCGTTCCGGAGAGGTGGAGCTTGTACAGGCACAGTGTGTTTATGAAAATGACACCTTTGAGTGCGAATATGGCATTGCGCCGAAGCTAAAGCATATCCCCGCCGATAAGAACAGGGGAGAGCTTATCAAGGTATATGCGATGTTCCGAACCAAGTCGGGCGGTTACGGCTTTGAGGTAATGAGTGTTGAGGACATCAAGCAGCACGCTCAGAAGTATTCAAAGGCTTACGGCTCGCAGTATTCGCCCTGGAAGACCAGCTTTGAGGAAATGGCAAAGAAGACGGTGCTCAAGCGAGTGCTTAAATATGCACCCCTCAAGAGCGACTTTGTAAGAGGCATCACACAGGACGGTACTATTAAGAACGAGCTTTCTGATGATATGTACTCGGTACCTTCCGAGCAGGCTGACATCATCGACACCGATTATGCAGACATGACAGTCGATGAGCAGACAGGTGAGGTGCTGAATGCTTAACCGAGTTATTATTATGGGTCGCATCACCCGTGATCTGGAACTCAGGCAGACCCCTTCGGGGGCTTCTGCTCTGAGCTTCTCAGTGGCGGTGGACAGAACCACAAAAAACGGCGAGAAGCAGGCTGACTTTATAAGCTGCACTGCCTTCGGACAGAGAGCTGAGTTTATAGGCAGATACTTCGGCAAGGGCAGAATGATTGCTCTCGAAGGCAGCCTTAAGACAGGCTCTTATGAGAAGAACGGAGTAACGATCTACACCACCGAGGTGTGGGTAGATAATGTTAGCTTCACAGGTGAGAAGGCAGGAGACGGCAACAGCAGCACACCATCTTACCGCCAGCCTTTAAGTGAGCACGACAGGCAGATCGAGCAGCAATACTACCAAGCAGCTGCTCAGCAGCAAGCCTCACCGAAAGTGGAGGCAAAGGTAAGCAATAATTTGGCACCTATCCCTGATGATTATGAGGAGATCATATCGGACGAGGGTGTGCCGTTTTAAGGTGTTTATAGACTAATCGAATGAAAGGAAAAACGAATGGCTAAGACAAGGCTTGATTGGTTCAAGCTCGATTGTCAGATGGATTCTAAAGTAGAAGCCTTAGAAGCTGAATTCGGTCTTTATGGGTTTGCAATAGTTGTTAAGCTGTATCAAAGAATATACGGCGTTGAAGGTTACTATTGTGAATGGAATGACGACGTTGCATTGGTGTTTGCAAGAAAGAACGGCGTGGGTGCCAATGTTGTGTCCGAGATAGTGCAGCGAGCAATCGCAAGAGGTGTTTTTGACAAAGGACAGTTTGATAAAAACGGCATACTTACATCACACGGCATTCAAGAAAGATACTATGATGCTGTTGACAGACGTAAGTATGCAAAAATCAAACCCGAGTACCTCTTGCTTTGCACTACCCAAAATTCCGAAAATGCTGACATTTCGAGCAAAAATGTAAACATTTCCGAAGAAAATGCTGACATTTTTTATACAGAAAAGAATAGAGCAGAAAAGAATAGAATAGAGCAGAACAGAAAAGACAGAAAGCAGCGCTCTGCCAATCTCGACCAGGTCAACCTCACCGATGACGAGCGCTCTGAGCTGGAGCGGCTGGCGGACAGGCTGACGGTCGATGAATACATCAAATCTATAATTAAATGGCAGCAGGAGCACCACAAGCTCAATACTAAGCCATACAGCTGCATCAAGAAGTGGATAGAGCAGGACGGAGTAAAGCCCGGGAATGATAATACAACCATCAAGGAGTATGAGGACTTCGCAGGCGGCATCGATTTCGACAAGGTGAAGCTGTAATTAGGAGGGAGTATAAATAATGACGATCACATTTACAGTGCCGGGTAAGCCGGAGGGAAAACAGCGCCCAAGGGGAACGAAAAGCGGAAGGCACTATACTCCAAAAAAGACTGTTGAGTATGAGAAGAAAGTGAAAGCCTGCTATGTCATTCAAGGTGGAAAACATTTTGAGGGGGCTGTTTTTGTAGGTGTGACTGCATATGTCGCAATACCAAAAAGCACCACCAAAAAACAAAGAGCTCTTATAGAAGCAGGAAAGAAATTACCGGAAAAGAAGCCTGATGTTGATAATATTCTTAAAATCGTTCTTGATGCTCTTAACGGTGTTGCTTATGATGACGACAAGCAGGTGACAAGTTCGTTCCCTCGTAAGCGATATGCATATGGCGATCATAAAACAGAGTGTATTGTCGTCACAATAAGAGAGGATAGCGCAGATGACTATTGAAGAAGCTCTTAAAGCTAAAAAAGAAAAGTTGCCTATTATTCTGATCCATCCTTTGCTTGGCGAGATCGAGTATAGGTATATAGAGAAGATAGGCAAGCTCACAATGAATTCAAAGTCAGGCAAGATCGTATACCGCCTGCATCTGATAGACAAGGTGCAAGGCAAGACGATAGCAGACATGAACTACGTTAAAGTGAAAGGAAGTATGTAGTTATGAAAGCACTGAAACTTATAACCCAACTCACCACCCTCGCAGCGATCATAACCCTGCTGCGGGAGAATAAGCGCATTAGGGACCAGCTCACCGAGCTGACACAGAAATACTGGGAAGGCAATATGCAAATAGCCCTTTACAGTGACGAGCTGAACAGGCTGAAAGCGGGGGAGAGGGTATGAAAATGATAAAAACACATAAGTTAAAGCTGAACATTGAGTTTTGTGACGATGTTTACAACGGCACAAAAACATTTGAGGTCAGAAAGAATGACAGAGGCTTCCAGACTGGAGACCATATACAGTTTGTAGCCACGAATGGCGTGTACAGCAAGGATCCAGTAACTAAGGAAGAAAAGCAGATGGTCACTCACCCTATAAACGATAAGACCTACGTTATAACTTACGTTCTCAATGGCTGGGGTCTGAAAAATGGTTATGTAGCACTAGGCATAAAGGAGAGACAATAATGGAGATAAAGAAAGCAATTGAAGTATTATCGAATGCAAAATATGCAGATGAATTTCAAGGAGACGAAGAACTGACAGAGGCTACTATAATGGCAAGGAATGCTCTTGAGTACAGGCTTCCTAAAAGGCCTATTGAAACAAAAGAAATAGCAGGCCATAAGCCATTCTGCTGCCCCACCTGTAAGACGGTTGTTTTTTCATCAGCATTTTGTAATTGCTGCGGTCAGGCAATTGATAACACCATCTTGAAAGGAAAAAGGTAATGTTATGTCAAGGTTTAAAGTCACTATAGATACTTCGTTTTATGAAATAAGCTACAGAGAAATAACTGTTGATGCTAAAAGTGCTGGTGCTGCAAAATACAAGGTTGCAACAAATGTTATGGGATTTAACAGCAAAGACTTCGGTTACTTCCTGTCATGGTACAAACCTCAGGTAGAAAAGGTAGACGATAATGCACCTTTAATTGATGAGGGATATATTCAAAATCCTGACAGCGGAGAGTTTGAACGTGTTAGGTTAGAATTTTTAGATAATATGGAGGTTAATAATGACTGATAAGGAAATCAAGCACGCTGTTCGTGTCTGCAACTGGAGACAGAATATCGGAGGTGTATCCATATGTGCAGGAAGCTGCAATATATGTTCAAAGTTGATAGAGTCCGGACAATGCCAAACTCTGCAAAGGCTCTTTAAGGAAGCCGAGAAGGAGAAGATTATTAATGACAAACCGAGAGATGAGGTGTAGATATGAAACCATTTGAAAATGAAAAAACAGCAGAAGCAACCAACGAGATACTGATAAATGAGGCAGAGTTTGATGCTGCCATCTTAAAAGCAGTAGAAGAAGTTAAGGAAGATAGTAAAATGACAGAATCATCGGCTTTTGTTATTATAATGACAGGAACATCGTTCGCAAGCCACATGAAGAAATTCCTTTTTGGAAAGGAGAAAGAGAAGTGAGGCTACTTGAAGAAGAAAAGGTCCTTGACATCATCGAGCGTGTAACGAATGAGGCGGTAGAGAAGAAACAGCGAAAGTATCTTATACAGCCAAGAATAATTGCTGAAATTGCAGCTTTGGATCCTGTTGATGCCGAGCTTGTGAAGCATGGAAAGTGGGAAATATGCAGTGATGGGTACTACCCATATTGCTCAAACTGTAAAAATGAACCGCAATGCAGAGAAATGACATTGTTTTGCCCGAACTGCGGCGCAAGAATGGACAAGGAGGCAGAATATGGACGGGGTGATAAAGAATGAACATAAAAGTATGTGATAGGTGTGGTCAAGCTATAATCAAAGATATAGTTCACTTTAGACTCAATATACTTAAAAGCAATGAAGGGTATTTGTTAAAAGCGCCAGTACAAAGCATAGACCTATGCAATATATGTATGAATGAAGTTCTAAAGTACATTGCTAAAGTTCCAAAGGAGGATGCTGAATGATAGGGTTTATGATAGGGTACATACTCGGAAATTTTTCGGGAATGTTTCTGCTGGCGTTAGTGGCTCACGACAGAGATAATGACGATGAGTAAGTAGGAGGTATATAAAATGATAGGAATAATTATCGCTTTCATAGTCGGCTTTACGGCTACACACGTCTATATCAAATATTTTAAGGGTGACAAATGAGCAAGAAAGAAAACACCCGCCCTCGCTTTCTCTGTCCTAAGTGCGGGGCTGCGTGGGTCTACCACGAGGCACGCTGCATAGTGTGCGGCACCCAGGGCAGACCCCTGAACGGACGGGCTGAGAGGATAGTAAGAAAACTGGAAAGGGAGAGTGAAGTAATGGAAAAGCAGAAGTACCCGGGGCTTGAGTTCGAGGTAATCGAAGATGAATGACGAGCCGACAAGACCAACACTCTGCTGGATATGCAGGCACGCTGTACCCAAGACACGCAGCGGGCATAATGACGGCGACTACATACAGGGCTGCGACTGGTCTATTTATCGCTGCAAGGTTCCCGGGTGGACGGCGATAGAGTGTACTATACCTATGGGCAGGAACCGTGATGTGCCGAGCTTCACGGTGATAGAGTGCCCGAAGTTTGAAAGGGGATAGGATAATGACAAACAGAGAAAAGCTGACAAAGACAGACATATACGACCTGCTGTGCCGTATGCAGCACAACCTCAGTACGATAGACCTGTCAGGGCTGTGCGTGCTCGAAGAGGTAACAGGCAGAAGATGCGCTTGTCCGCCGATACCGAGCAAGCCCGACAAGTGCAATCGGTGCATATCCCTTTGGCTTGGCGAGGAGGCGAGAGCATGACGATAGGGGAGCTTGAA
>JAFYET010000203.1 GCA_017544125.1 Ruminococcus sp.
GGAAAACACAGTTTTCTCGGGGTCTTATTCTTACCTCTTACTTCTCACTTCTTACCTCTTACCTCTCACCTCTTACTTCTCACTTCTTACCTCTTACCTCTCACCTCTTACCTCTAAATGTGACAAATGTAATATCACAATATTACAAGACACACTACAAAAACGGTTTCGGGGGTGGTATAATGAATACAGAAAATACGAAACGGAGGGTCATGATATGGCACAGACTGTTGTAAAGATAGACAAACTCGTAAAAAGGTACAAGGAGCTTTTGGCGGTAGATCACCTGTCGCTTGAGATATTCGAGGGTGAGGTTTTCGGGCTGTTGGGACCTAACGGCTCGGGCAAGACGACCACGATAAACTGCCTGCTCTCGCTGCTCTCTTACGACAAGGGCGAGATACAGATATTCGGGCGTGACATGAAGCCCACCGCCTACGACATCAAGAAGGACATAGGCGTTGTGATGCAGAACGTTGCGGTGGTTGACCAGCTAACGGTATATGAGAACATCGACTACTTCTGCGGGCTGTATATCAAGGACAAGGCAGAGCGCAAAAAGGCAGTTGACGAGGCGATAGCCTTTACGGGGCTTGAGGATTTTGTAAAGTTCAAGCCGAAGAAGCTCTCGGGCGGTCTTTTAAGGCGCTTGAACATCGCCTGCGGTATCGCACACAAGCCAAAGCTGATAATCTTTGATGAGCCGACGGTCGCAGTTGACCCCCAGTCAAGAAACAAGATACTCGAGGGCATAATCGACCTGAACAAGGCAGGCGCAACAGTTATCTATACCTCGCACTACATGGAAGAGGTAGAGCAGATATGCACACGCTTAGCTGTAATGGACAAGGGCAGAGTAATAGCTTCCGGCACGATAGACGAGCTAAAATCAAACGTCAAGTGCTCAGAGACCGTCAAGGTCGAGGTAAGGGCGCTTGATGATGAGACTTACGAGGAAGTAGGGCAGCTTGACCACGTATTTGAAAAAGCTTACGACAACGGCGAGCTCACCGTCAAGTACACAGGCGGCAAGCACAATGTTGTAAGGCTTCTTAACACCTTACAGAACAAGGGGCTGCACATAGGGCGTGTATCGAGCGAGCAGCCCACGCTCAACACCGTGTTCTTAGAGCTGACAGGCAAGGAACTGCGAGATAAGGATTAAGAGAGGTAAGAAAAATGCTTCATAACATAAAATACTACACCCTCTCGAGCATACGAGAGAAATCGGTAATATTCTGGCTGATGATATGGCCTGTGATACTGGCGACGTTCTTTCATGTGACGCTGGTGGGGGTATATGACAAAGATATCAAATACAATTCCATAGCTGTTGCGGTAGTGGAAAAGACCGACAACCCCACATTCAGGCAGGTAATGGACGGGGTCAGCGAGGGCGATGATGCGCTGTTTGACACCACCTATGCCGATGAAGAAAAGGCAATGCAGATGCTTGAAGACGGCGATGTAAAGGGCGTTTTGATATCAGACGGCGAGCTTTCGCTGAAAGTCAAGACCACGGGTGTTGACCAGACGATAATCAGGAGCTTCGCTGACCGATACAGCATTACCGAAGCGGTGATAATCGAAAACGCAAAGAAAGACCCCACATCTATCGGCAAGGTGAGCGAGGCTTTTTCTAAAGAGCTTAAAGCAAACGACCGCCGTGACCTTTCAGACGGCAACATGAACACCTACATGACCTATATGTATAACCTCATAGCTATGGTGTGCATACTGGGAACAACCGTCGGCATAAACATAGCTGCCATGAACGAGGCAAACCTCTCGGCACTCGGTATCAGAAACTGCGTATCACCCACAAAAAAGCTGTCAAAGAACTTTGCGGGGCTTATCTCGGGTTGCCTGGTACAATCGGTATGCTCGGCGATAGCGGTAATATACATCGTATTCATACTGCGTGATGACTTAGGCGTAAGCACAGGCATGGCGATGCTCACAGCCATAGTCGGCAGCTGGATGGGTGTGGCGATAGGCTTCTTCTTCGGCACTATCGGCAAATTCTCAGAGGGCGCAAGAGTCGGGCTTTCTATCGCATTCTCGATGGTGCTGTGCTTCCTGTCGGGGCTTATGGTCGGCGATATAAAATATCTGCTGATAGACAAAGCACCCTGGTTCAACAACATAAACCCCGCCGCACTGGTATGCGATGCGCTCTATGTGCTCAATGTTGACAGCAATATGGACAGATACATCGTAAAGATGCTGACAATGGTAGCTGTAACGCTCTTCTTCACGATACTCGGCTTTGTAATGACAAGGAGAAAGAAATATGCAAGTGTATAAAGTTTTTTTAAAGATACTGCGCTCAAAGATAGGCATAGCATTTATGTATATCGGTATATTCTTAGGGATAGGCATGGCATCTGCAAACTCGTCAGCTGAGCAGGCAGACTTTACCGAAGCAAAAGCAGGCGTGGTCATAAACGACCTTGACAACTCCCCGGCATCAAAGGCTCTTTGCGAGTATCTGAGCGAGACCAACGTGGTAAGCTACGGCGACCCCTCTGACAAGGATAAGCTCGACGATATTTACTACAACTCCTCACGCTACTACCTGACGATAAACAAAGGCTTTTCCGATTCCCTTGCAAAAGGGCAGACTCAGAGCATACTATCACATTCGGCACAGAACGGCTCATACTTTGAGAACCTTGTCGATTCAAAGATCGACCTCTATCTTACCACAGCAAGTGCATACATCGCAGGCGGCAGCACGGCTGATGAGGCATTTGAAAGCGCAAAAAAAGCCCTCTCAAAAAAGACCAAGGTCGAGATAGTATCAGAGCAGGGCAGCGAATACGCCGAAACGGTGTCGCCCTACTACCAGTTTATTCCCTATATATTCTTAGGCGTGTTCCTCTTTGCGCTGTGCCCCGTTATAATAGCAATGACCCAGAAAGAGATAAAAAACCGCACATTCTCATCTTCCCTTTCGCCCAGGCGCTTTCTCTTTGAAACAGCGCTCGGCTCGGCGGTATTCATGGTGTTGGTATTCGTCTTTACCTGCATATTCGTACCCCTTGTGATGTTCGGCTGCAAGCCCACAAGAGAGATATTCCTTTCAATTATCAACTGCCTTACATTCACGGCAGTGTGCGCTTCACTCGTTTTACTGATATCAAACCTCATATCTGACGAGAAGCTGGTAAACCTTGTAGGCAACATCGTAGCCCTCGGCATGAGCTTCCTGTGCGGCGTGTTCATTCCCATGCAATACTTAGGCGACGGTGTACGCAAGATAGCCGTATTCCTCCCCGCTTACTGGTTTGAGATATTAAACAGTGCCATCGGCGGCACAGGCGGTCAGGTCTACTCGGACAGCCTGTTTATAAAATGCATAGGCATACAGCTTGCCTTTACAGCAGCCTTTGTGCTTGCAACATTTGCAGTGCTCAAAGCAAAGGAATCAAAAACAGGCGCAAGAATAATGCATAATTCATAATTCATAATGCATAATTAAGGAGTCCGCCTACGGCGGACGGATCATAAAAAAAGCTAATCCAAACAATAACAGCACCCCGAAGGATCTTGATTTCCTTCGGGGTGAGTTTTTTTAAATCGTCCTGCGCAGCAGGACACCATAACTGTCAACCGTTAACTGTTAACTGACTTTAAGTCCGTTTTCGTCTGCATCGACATGAAGCACCTTATCGTCGGCTATGTCAGCGGCGATTATCTTTTTGGCGATGAGCGTTTCAACGTTTGACTGGATAAACCGCTTCAAGGGTCTTGCGCCGAAGGCAGGGTCAAAGCCGTGGTCGATGATGAAGTCTTTAGCCTTGTCAGATACCTCCAGCGTCAGCTGCTTATCGGCAAGGCGTGTGCGCAGGTCTTTGAGCATAAGGTCAACTATCATGGTGATGTTTTCCTTGACAAGGGGCTTATAGTAAACTATCTCATCGAGCCTGTTCAGAAACTCGGGGCGGAAGTGCTGCTTTAAAAGCGCATCTACCTGCGCCCTTGCGTCAGCGCTTATCTCGCC
>JAFYET010000204.1 GCA_017544125.1 Ruminococcus sp.
CAACTTCTTCAATATCAATAAGGCACTTACCAACTCGGAGAATGAGTTCGCAGCCCTTAAGGATTACTTTAACGGCAGAAGCAAGCTCTCGCAGGCATATACCCTTTCACGTCAGGTGCTCTCGGCAGCTGATACTACGCTTTCATCGTATATGTCGATCACCTTCGATAAGCTCAATATGTTCAATGACCGTGGTCTTTGCGGTCTGACAAGTGCAACTGACGTTGACGCTGCGGGCTTCGCTGAAAGACCTACGGCGCTGTTCATGAAGATACCTGATGAAAAGGATACAAGACACGGCCTTGCGGCAGTATTTATCCTTTGTATGTATAAGGCACTTATCAAGGTGGCTTCTTCAAGAGAAGACCTCTCACTCCCGAGGAACGTTTACTTTATCCTCGATGAGTTCGGTAATATGCCCAAGATCGAGAAGTTCGATAAGATGATCACGGTTGGCCGTTCGAGAAAGATATGGTTCAACATGGTCGTTCAGTCATACTCGCAGCTCTCTAACGTATACGGCAACGAAGTTGCTGATATCGTAAAGTCTAACTGCGGTATGAAAATGTTCATCGGTTCAAACGATATAGGTACCTGTGAGGAGTTTTCAAAGCTGTGCGGCAATATGACAGTAAGAACATCTTCCACCTCCTCGGCGATAGGCGGTAAGGAGGGTGACATCAACCTCTCGAGCCAGACGCAGGTAAGACCCCTCATCTACCCCAGTGAGCTTCAGATGCTCAATAATAAGGAATCGACGGGCAACGCTATAATCGTTACCTTCGGTAACTACCCGCTAAAAACAAAATATACACCGAGCTACCTCTGCCCCTACTATAAAATGGGCACTATGGATATGGGCGAGCTCAGATCGCATATGTTCAAGGCAGATGAGGTGTATTACGACCTTGAAGAGCGCAACGATATCGTGCTCGGCAAGGCAGAATAAAGGAGAAAATAACTCATGGTATTATGTAAGCTGCTTGCTTTGCCTGTTGCCCTTGCTCTGTTTTCGGCATCATACGATGTTGATATGGACTATGAGGGCGAGGTGAATATATTTACCGGCGAGCCGATCGGCAGTGAAGACGGCACCGAGGAAAAACATGACGTAAAGCTGTCAGATGACGGTGTTTATGATTATGAGCAGAATACATATACCTACTTCGTTCCCGGTGACGAGAAGATGAGCGTTACTTCAAGCGTTCCGAATAAAATGATAACGACCGACAGCGTGAGCCTTTCGGTGGAGGGCGGTGTTACCGCACTTGTCTACCGTGACGGCGAGATGCTCGAGGAGGCAGACCTTTCGGATATAGAAGACCCGGGCAACTACGCTGTTGTGGCATCGGGTGCTGAATCTGAATATCAGATACTGGCATTTACCATAATCCCCGAAAAGACGGGCATGATATCATCATATCAGCTGCCCGAGGGCTTCGAGGTCACTGAAGTAACCATTGATGATAAGGAACAGAAGATAAGCAATAAAAGCATGGTCAAAATGAAGGACGACGGCAGGTATGTCATCTACTACCGCTGCAGGACAACGGGAATGGAATACGGGCTTAATGTCGAGATAGACCATACACCCCCCTCGGTCGAGATAGAAGGTCTTAAGGACGGCAAGGCAAGAAGCGCTGTTACCGTCACGGGAATGGATGATGATGACAGCTACTGGCTCGAAAAGGACGGGGAGGAGTATGATCTCCCCAAGGACGGTGTTCTTAAAATGCCGGGCAAATATGAGCTTAGCGTGACCGATGATGCGGGCAATACTGTTGAAGAAAAGTTTGAGATACAGTTTTACCTCGACAGACAGGGGATCATATTCGGCGCTATCGCATTAGCCGTGATAGTCGGCGGTATAGTGTTTATGATTTATTCAAGAAAGAAACTCAGAGTAAGATAAGAGGATAAACGATGGGAAGCATTGTAGACGGGCTGCTTGAGCAGATCAAAAACTTAATAGGTGAGCTTTTCTACATGCTTGAAAAGATGCTGTGTCTCGTCATCATGTGGATGCAGAAGCTCTTTAACGTGTTTACCGGCATATCCGATGTAAAGTATAATAATAAGGATACGCTGCTGATAAACGTGTTTTTCAATAACAACGTTATTCAGAACATCTACTGGGGCATGGCGGCAATAGGCATAGTGCTTATCTTCGTATTTGCCATAATGGCTGTTGTCAAGAAGACCTTTGACCTTGACGATAAGGTCAAGCAGTCATACGGGCAGATACTCAGAAGCATTCTGCGTGGCATACTGGTAATACTCAGCATGAACCTCGTTATAACTATAAGCGTTACCTTTACCAACTACCTTATGGACGCTATCAATGAGGTGTTCGATAACGGTGAGAACCTGGTGGGTAATGAGCCGCATATAGAGTATACCGATGAGCAGTATGCGACAATGTCGAGGGTGCTCAATACCATAGGCAACTATTCGCTCAACCCATCGTATAAAAACAGGTATAATATAAATGCCTGCTATAACGAGATAAGGGGCGACCTTAAGCTGCTGGAGGAATCGGGCGTTTTCGATTTCTATTATAATGACTATGAAAAGACGAAAAAGACCGTGAATATCCCCGGCAAGGGCGCTGTCACCGTCGAGGTCAACGATACCGATAAAAAGATAAATACCTGGCAGTCGGTGCTTCAGGAGATATATAATGCAGGCGACGTTAATCAGGAGCTTGCAGCCGATGTGTACGACGAAAAGGTAGCAAAGAGCCTTGATGACGCTATGACGATACTCAAGACAGACCGTAACTTCAAGGCGCTCGACCACTACGATAAGACAAAGTATATAGTTAATAAGGACGTTCCTCTTGACAGAGTGCTTTTCCTTATAGGTACTATGGGTATAGGCGATACCGCAGCAGCGAGAAACGATGCCTATAACTCACAGCCGAGTATGTTCGATAACGTAAGAGGCCCCTACTATGCAGGCGATAAGGATATATATACCTTTGAGCAGGTGAATAAAGACTTTGACCCCTGGATAGGCAAGACCAACTACGTGGTGGTATACTTTGCAGGTATGCTGCTTATCGCAAACCTGGCTATAATCGCAGTTAACTGCATCGTCAGGATATTCAACCTCCTCTTCCTGTATCTTATAGCCCCGCCTATCGTAGCGGCTTCGCCCCTTGATGACGGCGGTAAGTTCAGGCAGTGGATAATCGCATTCGTTATACAGCTGTTCTCAGTGTTTGCAACGGTCATCTCGATGCGTGTGTTCCTTTTGTACATACCTATCGTTATCAACCCCTCACTCCAGCTGTCAAGCAATATTCTTATCGACTCGATAGGCAAGCTCGTGATGATATGGGCGGGCACTAAGGCTGTTGAGAAGTCTAACGGTCTTCTCACAGGTATCCTTGCTGACATGGCAGGTCACCAGTCACTTATGGCGGGCGATATGTCCAACGCTGTCAAGGGCAGTGCGCTCGGTCAGGCAGCATCTGCTGCAAAGGGCAAGTTCGAGGGCGCAGTTGCATCTGCCGCTCTTGCACCTGCTAAGCTGGGTCTCGGCGCAGCCAAGGGCGTTGCCAAGACCGTCGGCAGAGCAGCAGCACTTCCTTTCAGACCTATCACCGGTGCTGTAAAGAACGCAGGCAAGTGGATAAACCACGGTCTGAGCGCTGCGGAAAAGGCTACCGACAACGCTATCCTCAGCTCGCCTGAGGCAAGGAACGAGGCAGCCAAAAAGCAGTCAGAGCAGGCCAAGAATAACCCGAACCTCCAGTCTAAACCTCTTACTGAGCCTAAGCTCGGTGAGGCTTCGATGAATAACCTGACTAACCCGGGCGGCGGCGGCGTAGGTGGAGAAGGCGCTCTGCCGGATATGAATAACGCCCTCGGTCATCAGGGCGGCGATATGCCCGATATGCCCGATAACGCAGGCGGCGGTGTTCAGCAGCAACAGCAGCCTCCTGCACAGCCCCCTGTCGGCGGCGGTCAGGACGGCAACCAGGGCGGTCAGGGCGGAATGCAGCAGCCTCTGCCTCCCGCAGGCGGCGGTGTTCAGGGTCAGGGTCAGGCTATGCCTCATATGCCCGGCGACGACGGTAACAATATTCAGGGTATGCCGGCAAACAACAACGGCATCGGCAATAACAACGATAATAACGGTCCTCAGGGCGGACCTCCTCCGCAGGGTGGTCCTCAGGGCGGACCTCAGGGCGGTCCTCCTCCGCAGCAGAACGCTATGCCCCAGATGCCGGCAGGCAATAATAATATGCCTAACAACCCGCAGGGCAATGTTAACAACAATGCCCAGAGACCCCGCAGACAGGCTCCTCCTCCGCCTCCCGGAGGGTATAACAGGCGTGCGCAGAACCTCTTTGGTATTGATGCGCAGGGTAACCGGAACAATAACAGGCGTGTCAACAGAAACAATAATAACAACAATAACAATAACCAAAATTTTAACGGGCAGGGCGTACCTGGCGGCATAGGTGCTGTCCCTGGGCAGAATAACAATATGCCGGCAAATAATAATGGTTTAGCGCAGAACCCTCATCAGAACAATGTACCCAACGCTGTGATGAACAATAATAATAACAATGCTCCTCATATGCCTAACAATGCTCCGATGCACAATGCGCAGCTGCCGAACAATAATCATCAGATGAACAATAACGCACCTCAGATGATGAATAATAATAACAACATTCCGCATATGCCGAACAACAATAACCCCGTTAATAATATCCCGCAGGACGCACCGCTTCCTGTAAACAATCATCAGATGAACAATAATGCTCCTCAGATGAACAACAACAATATCCCGCATATGCCTAATGCACCTGTAAACAATATGCAGCAGAACGCTCAGCTGCCTAACAACAACCATCAGATCAACAATCCTGTACAGCAGATGCAGCAGAATGCTAATAATATCCAGCGTAATGCAAACAATATGCAGCAGCAGGCAAATCAGATGCATAACATGGCTAACAATATGCAGGGCAATGCAAACAATATGCAGTATCAGGCAAACCAGATGCAGAATATGGCAAATAATATTCAGCAGCAGGCACCTGTTCAGGGCGGCGGAGAGGATCTCTTCGCAAGAAGACAGCCCAGACAGCTAAACCGGGCGGCACAGCAGATGTTCGGTGTTAACAATAATAACAACAACCCGCCCCCGCAGCCCCCTCCTGTAAACCAGAACTTTATGGGACGAAACAACAATAATCACTAACAATAGGTAAATCAGAAAGGATAACGGCCAAATGAGACTTATACCCGGAAAAACCAAAGTTAAAATTGAATTATTCCGTGGAGTAACGCTCGGCGATGTTGTGATCGGCGTGATAACACTCGCACTCGCAGGGCTCGTTGTCCTTTCGACTATACCTGCACGCTTCTATGTGGCATTAGGTGTTATAACCGTCGGCGGTATGCTTCTTGTGAGGATAGATGCCCAGCCGAACTATATGACCATACTGGGGCTTTTGAAGTATCTCGCATACCCCAAGCGCTTCTGGAGAATGTTCTCTGACAAGCACCTGCTCTCAAAGAAGAGAGAGGCTAAGAAGGGCGACCAGTGGAACGAGTTCTTCTCCGACAAATTCGAGGCGGAGGATGAGCTTACCCTGCGTGAGAGCATCGAAAAGGCGATGGCTCAGAAAAAGCAGAAGAAGGAACAGGAGGAGATACTTAACAGCAAGGACTCCACAGATGAGGAGAAAAATGCTGTATGGCAGCAGAGAAGAGAAAAGGAAAAGGAAAAACTTAAGAAGAAAGCCGAGAACAAGGACGCTTACCACAACGAGAAAGACGTTGAGGATATAGTGGCCTTTACCGGCATTTCTGACGGTTTTATCGAGTATGACGGAAAATACTACGGGACGATCATCGAGATCGATCCCGTTGAGTTCCGTTTTTTCAGCATTTACAGAAGAAACGCATCTATCGAGAATTGCCTCGGTAAAACACTGCGCTCGCTCAGACCCGGGTATGCGGCAAATATCATCAAGATAGACCGCCCCATAAGGTATGAGAGCTACCTTGAAAAGGAATACGATAAGCTCGAAGCGCTCAAGAATTCCTACGAAAAGGGCTTCCTCACCGAAGATGAGCTCAAGGCAAGGGTCGAGATACAGTATGAGCGTATAAACGAGATGCGCAATATCTGCTATGAAGATAAGGTGATTCAGCCTTTCTACTACCTCGCACTTTTCAATATCGACAAGCGCCAGCTGCTTATAGATACCGACTCGGCTATAACCTCCCTTACCCAGGGCGAGCTTGTGGTGCGCCGTATCTCTGAGGATAAGGAGCTTGCAATATTCTTAAAATACACCAATACCCTCGATTTTGAGGAGTCGGAGATAAACGACCTTGACCCCGAGGATTATATCAAGTGGGCAATGCCCGAGAGCGTGACCTTCACCACAAAGAAGGCAGATATCAACGGCATATATACCCACCATATGAGAGTTGTGGGCTACCCCTCTGATGTGGGCGACGCATGGCTTGCAGGTGTTATGTCCGTTCCCGGCACTAAGGTGGTTGTAAAGATAACCCCTATGGAGAGGATAAAGTCCATAAAGGCTATCGACCGCTCATTGCAGGAGCTGAGAGGTCAGCTCATGTCTACGGGCGTTGACTCGAAGATACTCGAGCTGCAAAACCATATCGAAACACTCAGCAGCCTGCTTGTTACATTGCAGCAGGATAATGAGTCGCTGCTTACCGTAAACATCTATATAACAATGTATGATGTGGTAAAGACCTCTGAGTGGGGCAATCCCGAGAGGGTCAAGAACTCATCGCTGCCCATTATCGCCGATATGAAAAAGACCGTAAGGCGTGTATGGCAGGAGACGGGCATGAGGCTCAATGCGCTTGATTTCTCGCAGCTTGAGGGCTTCATCGGCTCGCAGGTGTCCGGCTATGACCCGTATTTCAAGGACGGGCGTGGTATGCCTGCAAACACCGTCGCAGGTATGTACCCGTGGATCTATGCAAGAGTTTCCGACGTGGGCGGTATCCGCCTCGGTACTCAGGACGGCGTGCCTGTTATAATCGACTTCTTCCGCCGTGATTCTGAGAGAGTAAACTCAAATATGGTCATCATCGGTAAGTCCGGTTCAGGTAAGTCTTACGGCACAAAGAGCCTGCTTACCAATATGGCTTCCGAAGATGCCAAGATATTCATTCTCGACCCCGAGAACGAGTATACCGAGCTTGCACATACCCTCCACGGTAAAATAATAAACGTGGGCAACGCTACACAGGGCAGACTTAACCCCTTCAACATCATCACTACTCTTGAAGACGATGAGAGCGAGGATACACTGGGCACAGGCTATGCTGCCCACCTCCAGTTCCTGGAGGAATTCTTCAAGCAGATACTCCCCGATGTTGATAAGGAAGCCCTTGAATACTTAAACTCTCTTGTTGAGAGGCTTTATACCAACTTCGGTATAACTATGGAGACTGACCTTTCAAAGCTCAGCCCCACAGATTACCCCATATTTGATGACCTATATGATATAGTTTTAGAGGACTTCCAGCGTACAAGCAACGAGTATCTGCGCTCGATGCTGCAAACGCTTATGAACTACGTTTCAAAGTTCGCAACAGGCGGGCGTAACTCCAATATCTGGAACGGCCCCTCTACTATAACCACAGACGAGAACTTCTCGGTGTTCAACTTCCAGTCGCTGCTCTCTAACAGAAATACGACTATTGCCAACGCCCAGATGCTCCTCGTGCTGAAATATATCGACAATGAGATAATCAAGAACCGTGAGTATAACCGCAAGTACGGGCTAAACAGAAGAATAGTCGTAGTTATCGACGAGGCGCACGTGTTTATCGACACCAAGTTCCCCGTGGCACTTGACTTTATGTTCCAGCTTGCAAAGCGTATCAGAAAATATAACGGTATGCAGATAGTTATCACTCAGAATATCAAGGACTTCGTGGGCAGCGAGGAGATAGCAAGAAAATCCACCGCTATCATCAATGCCTGCCAGTATAGCTTTATCTTCGGTCTTGCACCTAACGATATGGACGATCTGTGCAAGCTCTATGAAAAAGCCGGCGGCATAAACGAGGTCGAACAGGATCAGATACTGACAGCACCCAGAGGCAACGCTTTCACGGTAATGAGCCCGACGAGCCGTTCCTCCTTCAAGATAGAGGTGCCTCAGTCAATGGTTGATATGTTCGAGCAGCCCGATTATCAGAGCCTCTATTTCTGGGGCGAGCAGGGCGAGCGTGAGTGGGAAAGGTTCGTGTCAGACAGCAGAGAGCTGCATGATGCTTACCTTGCCGACAGACTTGCTGCAAGACCCGGCGCTGATTCGTCATTCTATGACGATGATGAATTTGGCGGCAGCATGGCATTCACATTCAGTGAGATATCCGCAGAGGAGGCAGATGCACTCGGCGGTCATCAGGATACAAATAATTCGGGCGGCGTGAATTTTGAAGAGGTCACAATGCACCCGAATGACGAAAACCAGGGTATTACTGATAGAAGCACTGCACAGACGAATGTTAACGTTTCGCCTGTGGTACAGCCTTATATCATGCAGCCTGTGCTTCAGCCCGACGGAACAACGGTAATGCAGCCTGTGATACCGCAGATAGTTCAGCCTGCGCCTGCTGCACCCGTTGATATGAACGCGATCATTTCGGCTATACGTGATGAGGTCAAGAGAGAGATGGCTCAGCAGTTGGGCAATGTGTCCGCTGCAGCGCAGTATACTCAGCAGCCTGAAGAGCAGCCTGCACCAGTATATGAGCCCGAGCCTGCACCTCAGCCCGAGCCTGTACCCGAGCCTGAGCCCGAGTATGAAGAGCCCGAGCCTGAGTATGAAGAGCCCGAGTCCGAGCCTGAGTACGATGAGCCCGATATCTCCGATGAGGAGCCGGATGATGACGATTATCTGCCTGATATGCCTCTGTCCGATCCCGATGAGACAGGGTTTGACGATGAAGACGACGAGGACGAGGATGACGACGAAGGCTTCAAGCCCAAGTTCGATATCATGGCTCTTCTTGATGAGCAGCTCGACAGCTACGGCGAGATGACCCTCGAGGAGCGTATGGAAGAGATAGACGTTGATACCATGGAGGTATCACTTGATGAGCTTATGAGCTATGTGAAGGAATCACGAAAGAGGAGATGAGCTTAACAGCATGGATATAAAACTGGTAAACAGAGGCGAGGAGGGTGAGCTTATACTCTCAGGCCGCCTCGATACGAAAAACGCTGATGAGGTGGGCAACCTGTTTTTGCAGGTGGCTGACAGATTCAGAAATATCACCCTTAATATGCAGGAGCTGAAATATGTGTCCAGTGCAGGTCTCAGGGTGATAAAAAAGCTGTATATGAAGGTCAGGGGGAACGGCGGCGAGCTTTCCTGTATAAACGTTGCCCCTTATGTTAGTGAGGTCTTTGAAATGACCGGTTTTGCGGAGATGTTGAATTTAAGATGAAAACCACAGTTAATGCTCTCGTAAAAAACACAGCAAAGAGATTGGCGGCAGCAGCACTTGCGCTTGCTATGCTGCCCGGTATGCTGTCATATGAGCTCGTTTTCGCTGCACAGGGGCAGTCTGCCTCGGCGGCGGTGTCGGGTGAGGGGACTACGGGCGATATTGAATCGCTGACGGAGGCTGAGGGCATTACTGTCTGGAAGGACGGCAAGAAGGTCTCGACCACTGCGACTACCGGCAAGAGCTGGACGGAGGATACTATCACCGGCGGCGGCGACGATCCGACCCTTGCAGCACCTGATGTTTCGACATTCACGGCGGGTCAGGAAGCTGTTGAGATAAGTAAAGATGAGAACCTTTACACACTTACAGCAGCCACAGGTATCAACCCCGGTAATAGCGTTGAGTATTTTGCTGTGCGCTACACGGTAGGCGAGGGCAAGAATGCTGTTGCCCAGACTAAATACCTCTTCCCGAAGATACATACCCTGAGCGCTACCAATGACTATATAAAGAACGTCAAGAGCAATAAGACCGTCAAGGAGCTTACAAGCGTAAAGATAACAGGCTACTACTCTCTCGGCCCGAGATCTATGGTAAAGCAGACCAGCAAGAGCTATACCGTTTCGACCGATGCCGAGATAGAAGCAGCCAAGGCTGACTTCCTTAGTAAGTATTCAGGCATAACAAACGTTGAGAAGATATATACCAACGTTACCAAGGAAGTAGCGCTTACAAATGAGACGATGAATAAGCGCCACTCATACCTTGCAGCGCTCAACTATAAGATAAATGAGAACACCCTTACCAAGAACGCCCTTACTTCATGGAGCGTTGATGAGTTCCTCTTTAAGACCGACCAGCCCATAACCGAGATCACCGGCGTTGAGGCATTTATGTCAAACGGCAAGTGGACGGTGCAGGGTCTGTCTGTCAGCAAGGTGAATAAGATAGGCGGCTATAACGAATACGGCTATTACTCTGGCAAGTATTACCTCTCGCTCGAGAAGGAGGTAATATGTGAGCTGACAAAGAAGAAGAGCGGCACCCTTACCCTTTCGGCAAACGGTGATACCCTTGTCAATGTGGGCGGTGACGATTCTGAATACTTTGCACTCTCTACCCCCGACCAGAAGGTAACTACATCTCTCGGCTTTGATGATCTGTATTCATTCAGGCTGGATATTGCAGATACTATTGACGGCGGTCTTGAATCGCTGCTGAGGAAGGATTCCTCAAAGAGCGACCCCGCTGATAATTTCCCCGCTGAGGATATCGCTATCGAGATAGAGTACAGAGATGTCAACGGCTGGACGAGAAATGTTACCATGCCCGTGCTGCTCTCAGTGATAGGGCAGTATAAGGAGCAGGGCGTGCCTGTGCGCACCATAGGTCTTGCGCAGAGGGGCGATACCATAGCATTCACAGCCTGCCTGCCCGATTATAAGTCGCTCATATCGAGCAAGCTGCACCTGGGCAAGTCGGCAAGAGATATATGTAAGAAAAACTGCGGCCTTGATAATATAGATGCAAATAAGGTCGATGCTTCGGCAATAGCTGCCCTTGATACCGATTATCTGTCATTGGCAGGCTTCAGCATCTATGAGGGCACCTGCGGTATGTCAAATACACCCGATGCTGCCACCTCCGTTACAAAGACGGTCGAGGGCAAGACCGAGACGCAGGACGTTACACTTAAAAGCTATAGCTATGCCTTCGCATTCTCCGAGAAATACCCGCAGATGTATTTTACTACCACATCTGCCAAGGGCTATAGGATAAATGCCAAGACATCTGACAGTATAGAGCTGTCACAGTATAAATCGGGCGACCCGCTCGTTGCCGCACGCCAAAGCAAGAACTTTATGATAGCTCTTAAGACCAGCGCTAAGGCAGGGGCAGAGACCTCGGGCAATATCTACGTTCAGGTGTTCTATCAGGACTCTGACGGAAACGAGAAATCATCAGCTATATATAATGTAAAGGACGAGGTCATGGATTACCTCGGCTACTGGCCTACCAAGACCACGGCTAAGGATAACTTCGGCTACTATATGGGTATGTCAAACGGCAACTATATCGAGTTCCCCGTTGACCTGCCGGATGCGGCAGCTATCACCAATGTCGAGATCAAGCTCGATAACGACGCTGATGAGTGGCTCGTGCAGAGCGTGTGCGCATCAGTGCTCGATGAGCTCGGCAAAAAGCGTGTGTATGCCCAGAACCTTAAGGCTGGCAGCATATCCACACAGTACCGTGTTTACAGAAAGACCAGGAAGACGGTCATACCGCCCTTCCCGATAGACCTTGACCTGCTGTTCACACCGGGCGAGACATACTCTGTATGGACGGGCACAGGTACTATCATCAAGGCGGAGGAGCTCGACTACGACTCACTGCGCAACTCGATGACCTATGAAGATACCAAGAAGGACCTCGGCTATATCAAGAGCAAGAGGACGTATGACATTGTAGTCAAGGTCGCAGATGACCCCGATGCGGGCAATATCAACGGCGACTCCGGCTCAAACAACAAGTTCTACTTCCAGCTCCTGTTCCAGAACGGCAACAGCGGCTTCGTGCTTGCAAACCAGCAGCTGTCGGCAGACGGCTTCCGTGCAGGGCAGGAGGAGCTATTCTCGATATCCGTAAACCGTAACTACGGCGAGGTAAGGGAGATAAGGATAATCCCCGAGGATACCAGTGAGGATAACGAGATATTCGATAAGCTCAATATCGAGTTTATGACAGTTACCGAGCAGACCAACGGCGGCACGGCGATGCAGTATGTTTTCGACGATGTGGGCTGGATAGATATCGACTACCACGATAAGAGTGAGGAAAACACCAGCGAGGGACGTAAGGGCAGATCGCTCAAATCCATTGCTAAGAAGTTCCAGGTTTCCTATCAGAGAAGCGTTATCAACCTGCTTTGTGAGATAACTGCTGACCCGTGGGAGGTTAGCCACTACCCATTCGAGGCAAGCGTTTCGGCAACCGTTGAGTATATCGACACCAAGGGCGAGCCTCAGTCAAAGAGCTTTGACGTTGTCAAGCGAATGTATGACTATATGAAGAAGACCCCGCAGGTGTACAGCGCAGGGTATAAGGATGACCCGAACGCTGCATTGTATACCAATATGGGCACTATATCCGATGCTGACTGGATGCTAAGACCTAACCATACCGACAGGTTCGTGCTGCCGGCTCTGGCAGATGTAAAGACACTCAGCAGCATAACCTTCTACGTTGTAAACCGCAGCAAGGGCACTGCATACTGGTCGATAAGCGGTCTTTCCATATCGAGGATAAATTCCGACAGCGGGTCGGTGACACTTAACAATAACTCTGAGTATATCAGGGGTATGGAGACCGTCGAGCACTGTAAGATGGATTCGACCAATAAGGTGCAGATGATGACACTTCCCTCCGGTGCGCAGCAGAAGATGAAGATAAAGCTCACCAAGAAGGATATAACATGGGCTGAGGATAAATCATGGGTGTCGGCAGTTGAAAGAAAGCCTACATCTAACGATGATACACTCAATGTCTATGTTTACACCACCGAGAATTCACGCAATATCGACGGCGTTGAGCTCGGCATCGCTGCACAGTATACGATGCCCAACTCCAAGATAATGCAGGTAAAGCAGAGCGAGATGAAGACCTACGGCAGCGGCACGGAAGATGCGTGCTTCTACTACACGGGGCTTTCAGCTAAGAATATGCAAAACCTCACATCACTGCGATTGTCGTGCAGGTCAACGAAGATGGTATTCACCTATGCGATAGTCGAGCAGGTGAGGGAGGACGTTATAGTCAGCCGGTATGTTGTAAACTACGGCAACTCCTCGGCTGTGCTGGGGCTTAAGGCAGCACCCTCCAACACCACCACCATATATGATAAGAAGAAGCAGAAGCTGATAGTATCATTCGGTGCGCTGACTAAGGAGGCGACCCTTATACCGCCTAATGACGATAACGCAAATGTCAACGATATAGCATTCGCACTGAGGTATACATCTACCCTCGACCATGGCGAGAATGAGTATAGATCACCCTATATCTACTTAGGCGATCTGGGCATAAAGAAGATATCACCCGGTATGACCGTGGAGATACCTTTCGAGATACCCTATCTTGATAAGATAACAGAATACCGTGTAGGTATGTTCGGCGGCATAAAGGCTGAGGTGAAGGGCGCACTTGCCTTTAACTACAGCTACTCCGATAAGGCGTATGATGAGGTGAAGGGCGAGACAGTGACGACGGGCGACTCCCTCGTTAATGTTTACAGCTTCGACCAGAGATATGAGGTGCCTAATTACATCAAGAAGTGTGAAGTCACCAAGAAGGGTCTCGAGGGCAAGGGCTCTGTATCAATGCTTGACCTTAATATAACAACGGCTGCTGCATCGGCAGAGACCGACAGCGGTACGTCATCACGGGTTGAGGCTGTGGTACATTACCTTGACCATAACGGCGCAGCCCAGGAAATGCTCATTGACGACCTCAGGACATATATCCAGTCCATCAGGTGGACAGAGGTAACTAAGGACGAGGAAGGCAACGATATAAGGACCGAGCATACTGAGGACGCAACTTCCGATAATAAGAAATTCTCGACAGGCAAGACCGCACGGGTAAGGTTCTTTATAGCGGATTGTATCGAGATAACAGCACTTGAGCTCAAACCTGCCGAGGATTGGAAGATCGAGAAGACAGAGGGCTCGCTGCTCAAGAATATCGAGAAGAAGAGCGGCGTTGTTTCACTCGTTGAGCAGTCGCTTGACAGAACTGTTGATATGACCATCACCCCCGAGGGCGGTAAGATATCCTATAAGGACGTTAAGCTCACCACTCATATCACGGCGGCAGGCAAGTATAAGGGCACGATACCCAAGGACGGCATGAGCATAGTGGTACAGGGCGAGAGCATAGTATCTGCTCAGGTCATCTGCGGTGACGATGATGATTATGACTTCAGCGTTCAGCTGATGAACGACGGCGCACCTGCCGATATGCCTGATGAGACTTACAGCAGAAACGGCGATAAGTTCGCATTCAGCATACCCAAGAATTCGGGCAGCGTTCAGGTAAGCTATATCATTACCGTTTGGTCGGTAGAGAACCCGAACGTAAAGAATGTTCTGACAATAACAGTGCCGGTTCCCGAGCAGGAGACCGTAAATAACGATACGAACCAGACGTATACCGAAACGGAGACCGAGAAGGACGGCGGTACTGACTCAGAACAGACCGATACAGACGCAGGCTCAAAGAGCGGCGACGAAACAGGCTCTGATGAAAAGCAGCAGGAGCAGAGCGAGGGCGATGAGAAGACCGAGGAGAAAAAGACCGAGGAAGAAACAAAGCCCGAAGATACCAAGGCTGACGACACCAAGCCCGCAGACGGCGAGGGCGGCGAGCAGCAGGGTTAATCACACTTAGGAAAGTGCAGTATGAAGAATTTTATTAAAAACATCAGAGAGCACAAGGCAGCAGCAGCTATCTGCTTGCTGCTGCTTGCTGCTTTGATAACGGCAGCAGTGTTTGCAATGAAAAACGAAACAAATGATGACTCATCATCGGCAGAAGGCGATGGACAGGCTTCCGGGCAGGCTGAGCCGTCAACAACGGTGTATTTCAAGGGCACTGATTACCCCGTGACGGTGACGAGGGAGAGTAACGGCACGCTCACTGTCGAGTTTGACGGTACCAAGTCGCCTGACTCGGCGTGGGGCTTTTCCACAGACGATACCGAAAGCGCACTCGTTGAAGTTAAAAACAGCGAGGAGAAGGACTGCAAGATGACATCTACCGTCGCCCCTGTTTCTATGGGCTATGCGGCGCTGTCGTTCACAAGGAGCGGCGAGGTTTCGGGTATTAAGTACAATGCAGTTACCATCGAGGCTGAGGTCTGCGTTTCTGCCGATAAGGACGGGAATATGAAGGTGTCGCTCTCGGATATAAAGCAGAACCTTTCGTCGGCAGGGGCGCTTGACAGCGAGACCCCCTATATGCTAAAAGACGATAAGGTGATAATGCCAAACGGCGGTGACTGGGTGCTCGAGCCCAAGCTGGCAGACGGTGCGCCAAGCGGTCTGTTCAGGATTTACAGGCTCAGTGATGCTGACGGTATGGAGTATTTCGCAGTAGAAAAGGTCCCCTCAGCACTTGCGGGCGTGAACGCCGATGCTGCGTTCAAGATGCTCGCTGACAGCAGGCTCGTGCTAAGCAGCGAGACCCTCGGCATAGAGCAGGAGCTTGAATGTACCATGTCAGAAAACAGGACATGGGTGCTTTCGGTGTATAACGCTGATGAAAAGACGGAGGATAGTTCCGAGAATGAATGATGAGCTTGAGCAGGGCATCTCTGAGGAGGAGCCTGATAATGAGCAGGAAAAGTCGCCAAGACAGATAGCTAAGGAGCGGCGTGCCGAGGTAAGGCATATTCTGCTGGGCAACTTTGCTTTTGATGATAAGGGCAGGCTCGGCGCAGGTACGGGCAGCTGGGTGACACCATACGGCCTCGGTGACGGGGCAGGGCAGACGATAGCCTTCGGTGTCAAGGAGAAGCGCTTTAGCTATTCCTCGGCGCTCAAAAATGCCAAGCAGACGGTGTTCAAGGTCGGCAAGGCAATGGAGAAGACAGGCAGGGCGATAGTCCTTGAAAGCGCCCCCGATGCGGCTGTGTGCTATGTTAAGAGCTATGTTTTCAGACCCGTGGTGCTGCTCTTTGAGAAGAGTCCCGAGGGTGAAGATTATAAGCTGCACGCCTACTGCGGCAGGTCGCCGATAGCGTTCGTGGCGGTGCTTCGGGCAGTTGCAAGGCTTGCTAAAAACCTTCCCGACGATATAAAAAGAATATAGCAAAAGCCATATCATCAGGCAAACTGGTGATGTGGCTTTTTTGTGTCTTATATGCAGTTTGTGCCCCATGCATAAATAACGTATCAGGCAGGGGAGGGGGCAAACAACACCCGCACAGCTTATTTACTGTGCGGGTGTTTGGATATAAAAGGGGGAATTAAGAGAATGGCGTTATCTTATTTGCCAAAAGTGTTTGTTACTACCTTGGGGGGTCTTTGTAACAGTCTTCTTGGCTGCGGACTGCTTTGCAAGCTCGTCAGCCCACTCCATAGCGTTCACACGCTTTAAGGTCTTGTCGTGTGCGAGCAGCTTGTCTGTGTGTTTGCCGCCCATTCTCAGCGGCTTTCATAAGTAATACCCCCAAAACTCACAAACGGGTGCATAATTATAAAAAAAATTGCGCCGCCCCTGTTCTGAGCCGCAAACCTGCCTGCGGCTTTACAAGCTGATGATTTTGTGGTATAATGTTTTAGTGGAAAACTAAAATGATGGGAAGTGATGATATTGCCTGTTTACCTGCTTACAGGCGGTTTTACGGCTTTTTGCTGGGCGGTCTTTCTCTTTTCCTTTATGAAAGACAGGAGCAGATACCGCAACTGCCTGCTGCTGTTTTTTGCGTTTTGCTCGGTGGTCCCATTTATATTAAGCGTGGCGGGCGACCACGCCTCATCGGTTTTTTTGGTGTTAGTCGAATTTGTGCTTATCTCGCTGCTCGTAACGCCCTTTTGCCTTATAATAAACGGCATTTTCATGATAAAGCGTGAGGGGCGGCAGATACCCCACCTGCTGTCGCTGGCACTTGGGCTTGTGATATTTGTGGGCGAGGTGGCAACGATAGTCAACTTCGGGCGCGCAGAGTTAGTGTATGACCCCGCAGAATACAGAGCGATGATCCACTCGCTGCCCTTTATACTTATAACGCTTTTCAGCGCATCTATCATATATATATCAATGTCGGTTCTGATATTTACCCTTTATATAGAGCTTATGCAGAAGATACCCTGGCGCAGGCGGTTTGATTATATAATCATTCTCGGTGCGGGGCTCATTGACGGCGATAAGGTCTCGGGGCTTCTGCGTGACCGTATAGATAAGGCGATAGAGGTATATAATAAGCATGACAACCGCCCAAAGCTCATACCCTCGGGCGGGCAGGGCGATGATGAAACTATATCGGAAGCCGAAGCCATGCGCCGCTATCTTGCAGATAAGGGCATTCCCGAGGAGGATATAATAAAAGAAGATAAGTCCACCACCACCTATGAGAACCTTACCAACTCAAAGGCTATAATAGATGCAAGAGAGGGCGATAAGCGCATAGCCCTTGTCAGCAGCAACTACCACGTTTACCGTGCGCTCCGTATATGCCGCAGGCTCGGTATAAAGTGTACGGGCATAGGCGGGCATACGGCGTTTTACTACTGGCCGAGCGCCCTTATAAGGGAGTATATAGCCGTCCATTCCGAAAAGAAGCACGCTTTTCTTCTCGCCCTCGGCTGGGTCGCTGCAATGCTGTTCACTCTCTGGCTGATAAAACGATAACAATAATGTGCGCTCCCGGTTTTTAATGCCGGGGGCGTTTAGCTTATATGCTGTTATTTGTCTTTCTGCACCTCATACAGCTTGTTGTTGTAGATAACGGGTATGGGGTTTTCCTGTGCATCAAAGGTGCCGTCCTTCAGCGCATCAATAAGCTGCGTAAAAGGGAAGCTTTTGGGGCTTGCACCCAGCTCGGTCATGGTCTCCATAACTATCTGGTTCTCGGGCGTGCGAATGTTCAGCCCCTTCATGTCCTCTACCTTTTTAAAAGGCCCTACGCTCTCTGATGTGGTAACGCAGCGGAAGCCGTTGTCAGAGTAGTGCGCAGATCCATAGCTATCCCTCCTTTGCTGAAATTTGTTAAGCACTAATAATATTATACAAAAAATACACAAAAATCAATAAATTTTGTAAATTGTTACATAAACGATATAATTATTTGTTTAAAATTTTATGGCGGGCACAATACCTTTTCTATCTGCCTATTGCAATTTGCAGCGGATATGTGTTATAATATAATATGGATGATAATACTTTTTCGGAGGAAAAGACTATGAAAAGATATAACGCCCGCACGCTGCCGCTGAAAGCGTGTGTGTGGCTGCTTGCAGCGGCGGCGGTCATGCTTGCGCTGATGCCGGGGCTTTATCCCGTTTATGCGCAGGATAAAAAGCCCGGTATATCGGTAGACCCTACCGGCAAGAGCGACGGCTATTCTGCTATAATGTATGATAATACCAACGGCCTGCCCACCTCTGAGGCGAACGCTATCGCCCAGACGGAGGAAGGCTTTATATGGATAGGCTCATACTCGGGCCTTATTCGCTTTGACGGCAATAGCTTTGAGCGCTATGATTCGACTACCGGTATAGCAAGCGTTGTCAGCCTCTTTGTCGATTCAAAGAACCGCCTTTGGGTAGGCACTAACGACAGCGGCGTTGCTGTTATGGAAAACGGCGAGTTCAAGATGTTCGGCAAGCAGGACGGGCTGCGCTCGCTCTCTGTGCGCTCGATAACCGAGGATAGCTCGGGTACTGTCTATATAGCCACTACTCACGGCATGGTCACGTCAGGTGATGACCTTGAGCTCACCCCCATTGACCAGCCTCAGATAAACGATGAGTATATCCGCTCGTTAAAGCTCGGCGCTGATGATACCATATACGGCGTTACTATGAACGGTGCGGTGTTCACCATGAAGGACAGAAAGCTCATCGACTTCTGTAATACCGATAAAATGGGCATTCCCGATATACGTGCTATACTTCCCGATAAGTCAAACCCGGGCTTTGCCTATATCGGCAACAGGGGCGATAAGCTCTACTACGGCAGGTTCGCTGACGGTTTCAAGGTGTCACGTACATACAGTACACTCCCTCTTGACGGCATCAACTCCATCGAGGCGGTCGATGATATGGTGTGGGTCTGCTCTGACAGCGGTATAGGATACTTAAGCGGCGGCGATTTCAATACCGTTGCCTCCAGCGTGCCTATGCACAGCTCCGTCGAGGGCATGATGATAGACTATCAGAAGAACCTCTGGTTCGTTTCCTCACAGCAGGGCGTTATGAAGATAGTGCCCAATCAGTTCACCAATATATTTGAAAAGTATTCCCTCGATGAGCGGGTAGTCTATACCACCTGCGTGTATAACGATAAGCTGTATATAGGCTCGAGCGACGGCACCCTGACGGTGCTCGGCGGCGGCGATACCGTTAATGAGATACCTATAAAGAGTTCATACACTGCCTCGGGCGTTAAGTGCGATAATACCGAGCTTTGCAGTATGCTCGCAGGGCATAAGATACGCTCTATAATCAAAGACAGCAAAAACAGGCTCTGGCTCTCTACCTTCAGCGAGCATGGGCTTGTACGGTATGAGGACGGGAACATCATCAAATTCACCGTAGCTGACGGTATGCCCTCTGAGCGTGTGCGTATGGTCCATGAGCGAAAGGACGGCTCATACCTCGCAGCCTGTACGGGCGGCGTGGCTGTTATCGAGAATGATAAGGTGGTAAAGGTCTATAACGAGACCGACGGCCTTG